>CAYZLP010000094.1:0-6511 GCA_964478635.1 uncultured Caldilineaceae bacterium | reverse complement strand
AGGCAGATGAGGCCCAATGCCGCGCCGATGGTATACATCCGCACTTCTTGGCCGTACCACAGGTGAAAGGGATTTGCGGCCGCCAGCCAGACCGCGGTCAGGGCCGCGGGTCGGCCCACCAGGCGTTTGCCGATGGGATAGAGCAGCGCAACGACGATCATGCCCGCCCAGAGGCTCGGCCAGGCGAAGAGGAATTCCAGGCCGTGGGCCACGGTGGGATGGCTAACGGTCTGCCAGACGTGAAGCAGCCCGTAATAACCCGGCGGGTGGATGTCGCCGGCCGTGTGCGCGATCATATCGGCCAGGGGCTTGCGGGCCAGGTAGACGCTGACCGTCTCGTCATACCAGAGAGATTCCGCACCGAGCCGGAAGAGGCGCAGCCCAAAGCCGGCCAGCAATCCGCCCAGCAGGGCGAAGCGCAGCCACGGCGGGTCAGGCTGAGTTTGCGCAGAGGAATCGGCCATGTGTGCATGCTAGCATAGGTGGGGGGATGGGGGAAGCTGCGAGATAGGTAAGGCTGCAGCTGTAGGTGGATGTAGGCGACAGTTGCGGGCGGCTGGATTGGGGAGTTGGTCGTACGTGTGCCGGCAACTGTCGCCAAGAAGGAGATTAGGGGGCTATACGACTTCGACCTGTAGATCGAAGACTTTGGCCAACAGCTCGATATCCGCCAGATTGTGGCCCGTCATCAGCAGGGCGTGGTGAGAGAAGAGCGAATTGACCAGCTTGCGGCCGTCGGAAACCTTGAGTACGCCGCCGTTCAGACAGTCCGAATTGGGGTATTGAGCGTAACCGACGAGGCTGCCTTCCGTGACCGCGATGCGATCGAAGGATGGCGCGATCTTGGCGAGCGTCATGTCGCCGGTCGGCAGACGGGCGTCGATGGCCGTTGCATTGTCGTCGACGATGGCCAGTACTTTGGGGCGCAGCGTCCACTCGGTCGAGAAGGACTGGGGCAGGACGCCCAGATAGCCGCAGTGAGCGACTAAGATATGGTTCTCGGGTTCGTCCACCTCCGGGAAGTCGGGGATCCGTTCGTGCTTGAGCGCCGCCTGCCCCATCAAAAAGGGATAGAGGTTGGTCATCATGATCGGCGTGCCGAGCGATCTGTGCAGGATGTACTTGGTGAGCATAGAGACCGTGTCGCCTTCACAGCCCCAGATGAGGCCCCTCTCTTCGTAGAGCATGTTCCAGGCCAGGCATGGCGTCGTATCTGAAAAGTGGGACTCATTCAAACAATTGATGCCCACGCTGCGGATGCTCTCGTCGGCATCCAGCTCCTGTTTCAGTGCAAGGTACATCTTCAGCGCGCTCTTGCGCGCCCGCCCCGTCACGCCATCGGTACGATAGGGGGAGTTTTGCCAGGCTGCCTCGGCCTCTGCATCGGGGATTTCTCTGGCGCGGGCGCCGAACTCTTTGTAGCTCTTCTTGACCAGCGTGATGCCGAATTTCTCCATCATACGCTGGGTGCACTCGTCCTCCCACCAATAGAAGCGCTTGAAGATGCTTGCCTGGAAACCCTCACCGGGATTGTCTTGAAATACCAGGAACTTGGTCTGCCGGAGTTCGCGCTTGACGGCCAGCGCCCGGCAGATCGTTCTGGTCTGCTCCAGATTGTAGGGTGCAATGGTTTCGATCCCTTCCGTGCGAAGGTAGCTGGCAATTTCCCAATCCCACATGGAGAGCGTTCCAAATTCCGAGGTGATGATCAGAATCGGCCGATCGATCTGCCGAAAGTCCCCGAGCCGGCGATAGGCCTCACCCAGAAACTGGGGAAAGAGGACCGCCTCAGCCTCCGGCAACGGCTGGCCAAGGGCCACGGGAGGCAGAAACGTCACATCATCGGCAAGCAGGCCCTGTAACGTGGCCAGTTGCGTATCAAAATCCGTATCCCGACCGGGATCGAAATAGACAGGAACCAGTCGTGCTTTCATAAGCGCACCTTCCGATAACTAAGGCATTGTTCGCAAATCACGTAGCGGAATCACCTGCCTGGAAGTCGTCTATCGGGCACGATTATCGTGGTAGAGGCGTCCAGGCAGTTCACATGTACCGATCGCACCGTGAGGAATAAGAATCCGCGCAGAACTGCATGCTCCGCGTTCTATTCTCTGTCAGGTGTCGACGAAAACTAGCTACGGGTCGTCATTGCGGCAGCATCCAGTTTGGCAAACAGTTCGTCATCCAGGTCGACATGCAGGACCTGGGCCACGACTTGCGACCAGCCGTGCAGGAAATAGACCCAACCATCCTCCACCGTGACGTTGCGGGTGTCGACCTGGCGCAGGGCCTGGTGCATGAAGTCCAGTTCGCCCCGATAGTTGAACTCCCAGGCGATGCCGTTTTCGGGGAAGAGACCTTCATCGGTAATGGGCGATCCCGGAATGTCCTTGCCCATGCCGGTGGCATTGACCACGATGCTGTAGGGTGGCAGCGCGGCCATGATTTCATCATTGCGTTCGGGATCGCTGTTCAAGATATATTCGATTGAGATATCCGTATCCAGCTGTTCCACCATCTCCCGCATGTGGTCCAGGCGGGGCTGGGAGCGATTGACGACCACGATTTTCTCGGGCCGATCACTTTTGTCTTCTTTGTTGATGAGGTGGAGTACGGTGGCGACCGACGAGCCGCCGGCGCCGAAGAGCAGCATGTGCCCTCCCGTGCGTCCGAAGTAGCCGGGTTCGATGATGGCATCCAGGCTCAACCCGGCCGTAATCGGATCCTTGGCATGCCCTTCCAGACGGCCGTCCAGCTTCGAGATAGACGAGATCTCGTGGGTGATCTCGGCGTAGGGATCGAAGTAGTCGAACATGTCGTGGGCAGCCTCATAGACATCCATCTTGTGGGTCGTGACGAGCGCGCCCAGAGAGAGCGGATCGTTCTTGATCTGGGCGACGCTCGCCCGGTACGCTTCGGCAGCGTCGTGCTTGGGGTGGTCGATGCCCTCGATCACCACGTCCGGCCGGCCCAAGACCTCCATCCAGAGGGGAAAGACCTTCATAATGGATGAGCTTCCGGTGGTGACGCCGATGAAGTAGAAAGTAGGCACTTCTTTGGTTACGACGTTGTGCGTAGACATTTGTTGGGGTTCCTTGTTCTGTAAACGGGCGAGCCGCGGCTTCGCCTATGTGGCACGTGCGGCTGCCACCGCTGCGGCGAAGTCGGCCGCACGCGCGCTGATATCTGTAAAACGACCTTCTTTGGCCCAAGCCGTTGGGCACAGCTCGCTGCCGGCGCCAACCGCGACGGCTCCGGCTGCAAACCACTCGGCCACGTTGTCCCGGCTGACGCCGCCCGTCGGCATGAGCTTCAGCCCGGGGAAGGGGCCGCGCAGGGCCTTGAGGTAGCCCGGTCCCACCAGGGAACCGGGAAAAATCTTGATCACATCTGCCCCGAGCGAATCGGCGAGGACTACTTCGGTCGGCGTGATGGCGCCCGTCATGACAGGCAGACCGGTCGCTACCATGGCTGTGGCGAGCGCTGCCTCCGTGTGGGGGCTGACCAGGAAGCGCGCGCCGGCCGCTTGGGCCTCCTGCGCTTGGGGCGGCCGGGTGAGCGTTCCCATGCCCAGCACGATATTCTCGCCGAAGCGTTCGTCCAGCGCCGCAACTACTTCCGCCGCATTGGGCGTCGTGTAGGTGATTTCGATGCCGGTCACGCCGCCCTCGACCAGCGCCTCCACCATCTGGAGCGTCAGATCCTTGCCCGGTCCTCGAATCACGGCTAGCAGGCCGATCGCTTCAATGCGGGCCAGCGTTTCGGATTTGTTCATGCGTTGACAAGCCTTTCCTTGTCCGGAAGTATCTGTACAGCCTGGCCAAAATGGAACGCGGATTGAGCGGATCTGGCGGATACAAGCGGATTAGTCTGGATGGAAATCCGCGTCGATTCGGTAAATCCGCCTCATCCGCGTTCTATCTGACAGGCGGCTGCATCGTTACGTCCGGAATGTGTTTTGGAACGCGATCCACGTTCTGCTCTATCCTTCGTTATGCGACCCGGTCCGGCGCTGCCTCGCCCCGCAGGACGGCCAGGAGATTGCGCAGCGCGCCCCGCCCCATGGCATTGGTTGCACCATCCGTGTGTGCGCCCGTGTGGGGGGTGGCAATCACCTGGGGCAACTGCAGCAGCGGGTTGTCCGCGCCGGGCGGCTCGTCGGCAAAGGCATCCAGCGCCGCGCCGCGCAGGCGTCCGTTCTGCAGCGCCGCCAGCAGGTCGCCTTCATTGATGATTTCGCCGCGGGCCGTGTTGACCAAGATCGCGCCCGCTTTCATCCGGCTCAGAAATTCAGCGTCGACCATGCCCCGCGTCTCTGCCATGGCGGGCAGGTGCAGCGACACGAAATCAGCCCGGGGCAGCAGCTCTTCCAGCGGCAGGAGGGCGACGTTCAGGGCCTGGGCGGCCTCCACATTGGGGAACGGATCGTAGGCCAGCACTGTGCAGTCGAAACCCTGCAGCCGGCGCGCGACGGCCCGGCCGATCGCGCCGAAGCCCACCAAGCCGACCGTGTGTCCCTCCAGCGAGACGCCGCTGAGGCGCGGCCACTCGCCCTGTTTTGTCGCCGCGTTGGCCTGGGGGATGCTGCGCGCTGCGGCCAGCATCAGCCCGATGGCCAGTTCGGCCACGGATACGGTATTGGCGCCCGGCGTGTTGGTGACGACGATGTCTCGCTCCCTGGCTGCGTCCAGGTCGACCCGATCGACGCCGGCGCCGTAGCGGGCAATCACCTTGAGCCGATCCGCACCGGCCAGGGCCGCCCGGTCGATCTGGTCCAAACCGGCGATATAGCCATCGCAGCCGGGCAGAAGGCCGGCCAGTTCCTCCGAGGAGAGGGGACGGGTCGTCGGATTGTAGATGACCTGCCCGACGGCGGCCTCCAATTCGCTGCGCAGACGCGGATCATCGCGGCCGTAGGATGTGGGTGTGACCAGGATGCGGGCCTGCTTCAGGTCGTCCATTAGCGTGCGTCCGGGCTGCGCCAGCGGGGATTGTCCACAATTTTCGGCTGGCCGTTCTCTTCGACTACCAGCTTGCGGAAGCCCTGCTCTTCGATGGTGCCATAGTCGTGACCGGCATGGCCGGGATAGACGAAGAAGGTAACCAGATCCTCATCCTTGCCGGTGTTGACGGAGCGATGGGCCCAGCGCGGCGGCACATAGAGCACACAGCCCGGTCGCAGGGGCTCGACCGACCAGTCGCCCTCCGGCGTCTCCATGACCATGTAACCCTCGCCCTTCAGGCAGTAGTAGACCTCGGCCGTTTCCAGCACCGTGTGGAAATGACCCTTGGTCATGAAGTATTCGTCGCCGACCTTACCGGGATGGACGATGGAGAGCCCGTTGAGCAGTTCGCCGGCGATTTCGGGTCGTCGGGTTTCGTAGACTTCGTATAGTAGTTGGTCGTCGTCTGCCAGCATGGCCGCAAAGGCTTCTGTGTCGAAATATTGCCCCTTCATCGACGAAAGGGTGCGCGTGATGTGGTTGTCATACCGATCCAGTGTTGCATCCGGAATATTGATGCCGAAAGTGAAGGGTGCGTCTTGGCCGTTGGACACGTGCTCTTTCCTTTGCTTGAAAGTGATGAACTGCTTGTAATCGCTTCAGACTCCGAGAGGAGTCAGTCTTATCAACGGTTGCTGCCTCAGGTGCCGCTCCAATTCTGCCGTCCCTCGCGGGCCAGGAGGCGCGCGATATTGCCGCCCATCAGTCGCTGAATGGACTGCTCTTCAAAACCGATTTCCTGCATTTGGGGTAGAATCTGCCCTGTAAAGGCCGTCTGTCCCGGTTGCCCTCCCAATCGCGTCCACATGGCGGCTTCGGCCATGTCGGTGGCAATGACAACATGTTCGTCCAGACCGGCGGCTACCATCTGCTCCAGGAGCGGCCAGACGTTACGCTCGGGCTGGTATTTTTCTCGGTAGAAGGTGTCGTATTCCAGCGTCACGCCGGCCCGGGCCAGTTCGCGGTGCAACCCGAAATCGGGTCGCTTGTCGATGTGGCAGATAATGAGGCGGGCCGGCGGGAAGCCGTGCTCGGCAAGGCGACGCACGATCCTCTCCGCATCCGCGCCCTTCTCCGTATGGACCTCTATGGCCACGTCGCATTCCCGGCCGGCCCGGGCGGCAGCTTCGAGCAACTGCTCCGGCACCTGCGCGATGTCGGCTTCGCAGGCGATCTTGATGAAGCCCGCCAGGACAGGTTCGGTCAGCGATTGGGTCTCGCGCAGGCCGACCGTCAATTCTTCTACGAAATAAGCGCACGCTGCTTCTGCGGTTGTGGCGGGCAAGTAAATCCAGGCATCAGACGGATAATACTGGCGCAGATGGAAGCCCGTACAGGCCACGATCTGCACATCGCTGCTTTCCGATAGCTCACGCATGATGCGGCCGTTCCGCCCGCAGCCGCCCGGCTGGCAGTCGACCAGCGACCTGCCGCCGGAGGCGCGGAAGTCGCGCAGTTCGGCCCCAATATTCGCCTGATCGAAGAGGACGGGCAATCCGGGCCGCGTG
>CAYZLP010000093.1:0-10496 GCA_964478635.1 uncultured Caldilineaceae bacterium | reverse complement strand
CAATCGCCAGGCCGTACAGCAGAGCCGCCTCGCCCCCACGTCCATCCAGCCACCGGATCTGGCCCAGGATCGCTACGAAAACTGCAAGCAGGCCGATGAGAAAGGAGCGGATGGTCGCAGAAGAAGACATGGGAATAGATAATGGAAAATAGATAATTGATAATTCTTAACATTGCGGCCAGGCAACGTTAATTATTTTCGATTATCTATTCACAAATCAATTATTATCTCCCTGCGGCAGCGCCGGATAGAGCAGCACCCGTCCGCTGTCGGCGTCGGCGACCAGGGCCTGATTGGTCTGCCAATCGATGGCGACGCCGTTGGGGAAGGTGAGCTGATTGGCTTCCTTACCGTAGGCGCCGAAGCTGGCCGCGATCTCGCCTTCGGGCGAATAGACGATGACCCGGAACATGGTGGGATCGGTCACGTAGACCCGACCCTGGGTGTCGACGGCGATACCCGGCTTGTCGTCCCGCTGCTGGGTTTCCCAGGAGGGAACGAGCCACTCTTCGCTGAACTGGAGGTCAGGCGTCAGCTTCTGGATGCGCTGGTTCCAGTTGTCGGCCACGAAGACGTCGCCGTTACGCGGATCGACTGCGACACTGCTCGGTTCGTTGAACGTGCCGCCGATCACGCCGCCGCCCCCGATCTGTTCCAGCCCTTCGCCTTCGGGCGTGTAGCGCACGATGCGCTTGTTGCCCGTGTCGGCCACCAGCACATTCCCATCCAGATCGACCGCCAGACCTCGGGGACCGTAAAGCGCATAGGGATCGCCCGGCACCTCGGCCACGCCATCGAAATAACCCCACTTGCGCAAGAGTTGACCGCTGCGGTCGAAGACCTGCACGCGGTGGTTCCAGGTGTCGGCCACGAAGATGGTGGATCCGTCCCGGGTCACGCCGACGCCCCATGGTTCGTTGAACTGACCATCGCCCAGCTGGAGCGGACCACTGCCGTCGGGATCGACGCAACCGCTGGCCTCGCCCTGGAGAATGTCACAGAAACTGCCAAAGACGAGCAGCTCATTTCCGTCTGCATCGGTTACGACGATGCGGTGGTTCAAGGTGTCGGCAATGTAGCGATTGCCCTGCTCGTCCGTGGCCACGCCCCGGGGCCGATTGAGGGTGAGATCGGCATAGAGTCCGTTGTAGGTCATCTCGGCCGCCAGATCGATCTCACTGGCCCGGAGCTGCTCGCCCAGCCCCGTGCCCGTACCGGCCACCGGCGCGACGCTCAGATCCCAGATTTCCGCAGCCAGATCCCGGCGCACCCACATCTCAAAATTGTGGCGGGTCGGCCACTGGGTCAGATCCCGGTAACCGCTGGGGCTGGCATCGTCGGGGTAGCGGCGGTAGAAGGCGATCTGCCAGATGTCCCTGAGCTTCTCCGGATCGCGGATGGTGTTCCAGAAGTCGGTCAGATTGCGGTTGAAATAACCCTGATCCGGCCACCAGATCAAGCGGTAGGTGCGCTTGACGTAGTCCCGGGCCACGTAGGGGTGCACTTTCTCGTAATTGTCCGAACCGACGATGATGACGGGTGCGTCCATGACGTCGGGTGTAGGCGTGTCGCCGTAGTAGCGCGAGTTGGGATAGGCCAGCATGTACCAGCTCAGGGGCCAGGAGGTGTCGTTATCGTACGCGACTTCAATATTGCGATCGCCGACGGTGCGCTCGCTAATTAGGTCGATCTCGCCCAACATGCGCTTGATGTCCGGAGAAGCGTGGGCATAGACCAGGTACTCGGTCGCCATGTCGTAGTTGACATACGTGAGCATATAGGTGAAGCGAACGGTCAGCAGAAGCAGGATGCTGAAGAGGCCGACGGCCAGCAGCCGCAGCCCGGTCAGCAGGCCGACGCGGCCGATCCAGCGCAAGGTGAGCCAGAGAAGACCCGCGCCGAGCAGCAGGGCCAGGAGAAATTGGGTCATGTCGGCCAGGGCTTCCACTTCGCGTCCCAGGGCCGGTCGATTGGCCAGCAAGCGGGCCGTCACGAAGATGGCGGCGGGCGTCACGCCGATGAGCCAGACGGCATGGGTGGCCCGGGCCTTGCGCCAGTCGATGTGATGGAGCAACTGCCCGATATACCAGCCTCCGAAGACGCACATGGGCAGCGCGATGTGGGTCATAAGCCACGGCATCTTCTCCCCGGCAACCGTATACGCGGCCCATGAGGCAAAAACCCACCAGACGCCGAAAATGGCGAAAAAGACGCGGTTTTCGCGCAGGAGATCGGCAGGAGAGGGGGGAGAGACCAAGACCGAGGCTGGGGCGAAGGAAGGAGCAGCCAGCTCCGCTTCGACTGAACGATCTTCACCGACGCCGCTCGCATCCTGACTCGCCCCCTCGCGCTCAGCTTCGGTCTCAGCCTCAGCCTCACTCTGCAGGCCATCCGGCAAATCCCCGGCGGCCACCGGATCCCAGTCTGGCGTCCGCCAGAGGTGGTAGCCGACGACGGCCATGCCGGCAAGACTGAGCAGGGCGGGCAGGAACTCGTAGAGGGAGGCCAACATGGCATAGTAGTAGCCTGGCTGGCCGCCGCGGGCCACTTCCTGTTGGGCCAGCCAGTAGCCCAGGCTGCCCACAACGCCCGTCACCATGCCGTTGCGGAAATTCGTGAAGAAGGTCGTGAAAAAGAGAATCTGAATTGACCAGAAGAGCACCATCAGTTGGGCCCATTGGCCAAACGCAAGGTATGGGGTTGTGTCCTCCTCCTCGGTCCGGCGCAGGCCGAACCAGAAGAAAGCCACGAGCGCGGCCACAATCGTCATCACCACGGCCAGCCCGCCGTAGCGCATAACAAACTCCTGGCCGATGGATTGGGGCGACTGCCAATCTTCAAAATGGAGAATCTCCCAGCCGACAATTGGCGCAACGCCGAGATAGACCAGCGGCGCGGTAAAGGGCATAACCAGGGTCAACATGGTCACAGCCAGATCGCCGCTGGCCGAGTGGCGCAGCGTCTGCCAGCGATCCCGGCGCAGGAAGAGGAAGAAGATCACCAACGCGACCAGCGCCGCTACGCCAAGCCCGATCAGGCCGAGGTCGTCCCGGTCGTTCTGATGAAAGTAATACCAGACGCCACCGCCCATGAAGAGGGGCGCAGCCATGAAGAGAAAGCCCTGGCGAATCGACTGCCAGAGGGCCAGGCCGGCAAAGAACGCCCCCAGAATGGCCCCACCCATGAAATGGTTCTCTTTGGTGATGAAGCCGAGGGCCATGCCGAGGGTCATCATGACCAACCACCGAAACCCGCGGGTATCCAGGTAGCGGAACGCACCGTAGATCCAGATCAGCGTGAAGAGCGCAATGTAGATATCATTGCGAATGTAGCGCGAGTGGAAGAGCAGGCTCGGGCTGATGGTCAGCAACAGGCCGGCCAGCAGTGCGCCGGTGCGGCCGATGTAGCGCCGGAAAAAATAGGCCATGCCCACCACGCCGATACCGGCCAACACGGGACCGATCCGGGACGTGGCGTCGTTCACGCCGAAGAGCGAATACATGAACGCGTTCACGTGAAAGAGGAACGGCCCGTGCATCATGGGATTATGGGTGTAATTGCCCGCGTTGTAGAGCCCGTGGGAGTAGAAGGTATGGAGGCTCTCGTCGTGGCTCATGGCCCGCACGCCCACGTTGTAAAAACGCATGACCGTGGCCAGAATCATGAGCCCGACCCAGGCCAGGCTCTCCCAATTGATAGGAACCGAAGCAAAGAGCGGGCGGTCCAGGGATGCGTCGCCGGCAGCGGCCTCGGCCGGCTCTGTCGCCGGCGCGAGCGTCGTGATGGTTTCGGATGGTAGCTCTTGATGTGCCATACAAATCCTATCTGATTTCACCAGGGAACCGAGTGGTTATTCTTCTGCCATTACCCAGAGCCGGATACCGTCACCGGCCGGCACATTATCGACCTTGTGATGGAGCGCCCACCGTAGGAAGGGTTGCAAACGGGCACGCCAGATCCCGTCCAAACGCGCCTCGATGCGTGCGCCGACATTGCCTTCCGGTGGAGCCGCAAGTTCCGGGATGGGGCGCGTCAAGAGTTCTGACGGCAGCCAATCATAGCGCAGGTCGTAATTGCTGCCGATATAACCGGCAGGGGCCGAGCTTTGTTCCGAAGGCTCGCCTGCGCCGATCCCGGCGCCCAGTGTGATCACCAGCGGCGTCATGCCCGTAAGTTCGAGCGAGGGCGCCAGCACCCACTCTACCATGCGTCGATCGCGCAGATACCAACCCAGCAGCGGATCGGGCGCTGAGGCCATCTGCACCTGGACGGGCTTGGCCGTGGCGTCGCCGTTGCGCTGGGCGCTGAGCGTACGCAGGTCTGCGATCAGGGTGCGCACGGTCGGGTGGCCGGAAACGGCCGTCAGCCCATTGGGGCGCTGGGCGTCGTGCACATGGGCCAACTGCCACGTATTGCCCAAGGTGGCCAAGAGAAGCCAACCGGCCAGGAAAACGCCGCCCAACCAAAGGGCCCGGGGCCAGGAGGTCCACACGGCGAAGAGAATGATGGCGAGTAGCATTCCGATCCCGATCAAGAGCACGATTAAGGCCAGATTCAGATCGAAACTCACGGATGCCAGCAGGGCATTGGCGGCAAAACGGCCGGCAACCAGCAAAATCGCCAGGGTAATTAGGGCAAAGGCGGTCTCGCGCCAATCCAACGGATGGGGCGTCCGAGCCACGAGGCGGCTCACGCCATGGGACGCCCCGAAGAGCAGGGGTAGGCCCAGCACGAGCAACCCTTCCGGCGTGCGACCGGGCAGCAGTTGGCCGAGGATGCCCCAGCCCAACCAAAGGGTCAGAAAGAGGGGCCACCGGCTGCCGGACGGCATGGGCAGGCGATCTCGTTCGCGCCAGAGGAGGACGAGACCGATGGCGCCGAAAACCAGATTGAAAGGCTGGTCTGCGATCACACGGACCACACTCCAGGAAAGCGGGTACGCGCCGTCGCGAAGCTGGCCGAGCCAGTTACCGAAGCTGTGGCCGACTGAGGCCAGCCCCGCCGGGCGGGCCAGCCAAGCGCTTCCGCCCAGCAGCGCCGCGCCGCTCAGCGCCAGCAAGGCGCCATTGCGGCCGGCGCGCAGGCCACGCAGTTCCTCTTCAGATAGCGCGGGCCGGACCAGGAGCAGGCCAAAGAGAACAAGCAGCGGTGCATAGCTCCATGCCAGCGGACCGCTGACGAAGAGTAAGCCCGTCACACCGGCGGCCGCATAGAGCCAGCGGGAACGCCGCACCGGCGTCGGTGCGGGCAGACTCAGGCGCGCCAGAAAAGTCAGGGCAAAAAGGGCGAGCGTTGTGGCCAGGATTGCCCCATCCGCCATGCGGCTGAAGGCCACGAGCCAGGGATCGACAGCAAAAAGCAGCGCCAAGGCCAGTGCTGTCGTGCGCCCCAGCCAGGGTCGCAGCAGCCATGGCGTCACAAGCAGCAGCGAGCCGAAGAAGGCGCTCGCGAAGCGGGCAACCGCATCGCCGCCCGGGGTGAGCCAGAATGCCAGAAGCTGCAGTGAGCTGAGGAGCGCGCTGGCGGAGGGCTCCACGGCGGGCGCCGGCATCCCCTGGGCTGCCTGCCAGATCGGCCAACTCTGCAGCGCCTCCGCCGGCGTCAGCGGCGCAGCCCCGAGACCATAGAAACGCAGTCCGACGCCGGCCGCGAAGAACAGACCGTAAAGCGCCCGCTCCACGGTGAAGAAACGTTTGATTTCCAAGCTCGTATCAGTTGAAAGAACAGTAGCGGACATGAGTTGAGCCCTATTCTTAGCCTCTGCGCCGGTAAATGCGGACATCGCCGGCCTCAAAGACCAATTCGAGGGCCGGGATGAAGCGGCTTTCGGTCTCCGAGTTTATGCCATATTGGGCCCGTTCCGCCGGGCCGACGATTACATAGTCAATGTGCCATCTGTCCAATAATTGGGTGATCTCCGCGGGCGAACCCGTGCGGTAGAGCTGTTCGAGCGCTTCGGCCCGTCCCTGGGCCATGACGCCGTACGCGTCACCGCGCCATTGCGACTCATGGCCCGGCCAGCCAAGCAGAGTCGGCCGGCCCGTCATGGTGCTGATCCGACTGGTGTTGGCGCGGTAGCTGGCGCCAATTGCCTCGGCAATGTTCGCACCGGCGTGGGCGTTGGTCTGAAGCCAGGCGACCGCAGCTGCTTCGCCCGGGCTGCTGACCTGCAGGTAGGCTGTCGCATCAAAAGTGGGCTGCGGATTGCTGAAGCCGTCGGTCTTGCTGTAGGCGCCGGCCACCGGAAAGATGAGCCCTGTCAAGATCAACACCAGCGCGGCTGCGGCCGGTAGCCGGATCCACCAGGCGGACTGGCCGGATCGGGAGCCCAGGGCCGTGGCCAGAGCGAAGGCGCCGCTCAGACCGAAGAGCAGCCAGGCCTGGTAGTAAAACTTGAAGATGGTGTTCATGCGCGTTCCGAAATTATCGCGCAGATAGATGAACTCGGGCGCAAAGACAAGCAGCAACCCGATCCCGGCCAGCAGCAGGGCAAAGACGAGCCCGCTGTCCAGGGCATAGCCTGTCGCCAGCCGCCGCCCCATCAGCGCCAGAAGGACGCTCAGCAGCACGCCCAGGAGCAAAAAGGTGAAGGGCTGGGTAGTCCAGCGCTCGATGATGAAGGGCAGATGTGCGCTTGCGCCCTCTGGCAGGGCCAGACGGTTAAGCAGGGCCGCGCCAGCCTCCGTGTTGGTAGCAATCCAGGCAGATCCGGCCAGGAAGAGGACAGGGAGGCCGATCACGATTGCGCCGGATAAGCCGAGACCGGCAAGGGTGGGACGGCCGGCGCGCCAGGCCAAGAGCAGTAGTACCAACAGAGCCAGCAGCTGCGCGCCGAACATCACGAGAAACTGGGGCAGGCGGGTCGGGTGAAAGAGATTGGGCAGAAATCCGCCGGCTTGACTTTGGGCCGTGAGAAAATAGGGCAAGTAGACGACGAGCAGGCCCAGCAGCATAGCGCCGCCGACCACGACTGCAGCCAGCGCGGCTTGCCCGATCCGGCTGCCATACCCCTCCGGCCGGGTTCGCCAGGCGGCGACAAAGGTCGCCAGCATGAGCAGGAGCCAATAAGGCGGAAAATCCCAGGTGTTGAGAAAAATCAGCGCGCCCGCAGCGACGCTGAGCAGCACGAGTCCGCCCCATCCCAAAGGCAGCAGAGCGGGCAGCCGCTGGCGGAAACTCACGCCATTGACCGAAGGCCGGCTCCAGAAGATAGTCAGGGCGAGGCCGATGACGAGCAGGACGAAGGGCATGGCCAGCACATGGGGGTGATTGTCGCCCAGCACATAGCTGAAGCTGGGAAACTCATCGATGACTTCGATATGATTGCCGTTCAGGTCCAGATCTTCGATGACCCGGCTGGAGCGCCACCACCACCAGCCGCGGTTGATAAACCAGAGATTGGTGACCTCGGCATTCTCGGGGAAATTGTAAACGTCGATCCAGCGGTTGAGGGCCTCGAGCTTGACGCCGTTGGCGTATAACCACTCCAGCAGGCTCTGGAGGTTGCCCGTTGCGCCCACGGCAACGGCCCCTAAAAGACCGCCGAGCACGGCTTGAAGCGATGGCATCTGCGCGCTCCGTCCTCGCTCGCGCAAGAGCAGGTTGAAGACGACGCCGAAGCTGCCCAGCAGCAGCAGCCCGAACCAGCTGGCCTGCCCCACATTGTAGGCCACGGCCGGGGGCAGATCGGCCAGGCGGCCTAGGGTGGTGAGCATCCAGTAGCCCAGATAGTAGTAGCTGATGGCGTAGCCGCTGAGCCAGGCGTCCCGGGGCGGATATGCGGCGCTGTTCCAGATGGCGTTCATAAACATAAGATCCATGGGCTGTTCCGTGTGATCCGCCGCCGGATCGTGGATGCGCACGTAGGCCCAGGCCGCGAAGGCGAGCAGGAAGAGGGTTTCCATGATGAGGATGGAACGCCAGGGCACGGCAGAGCGGGACGATTTCAGGAAACGCGCCGGCAGCGACCGACCCACGGTCCAGCTGATGCCAGCCACGATGAGGAGTGCGAGCCATGCTCCCCCTCCGTCATTGCGCAGCACGCCGTAGCTTACGCCCAGCCACAGAACGACGCTGACCAGCAGGATCCCCAGGCTTTTGGCAAAGGCATAGCCTCGATCAGGCAGGTCGGCGAAGACGCGCGTCGCCAGGGGCAACGCCGCCAGCGTTACCAACTGGATGATGAGATACCAGCGCAAGAAGATCCCGATCAAGTCCGTCATGACGGCACGTAGTATCCTTCCGCCTGCTGTTCGAAGGCCCCCGTGACGGCGTACACCGTTACACTGTCGTTGCGGTAGAGTGCGGTAAGCCCGCCCTGATCCGCCAACGCTTCCAGCTTGGAGACCCCGTTGGGATGGAGATAGCGCTCCAGCGGGCCGACGTAAATCAGATCGATGTTCAGTTCATCGATGATCTCCATGGTACGTGCGATGTCCGGCGTATCCCAAAATTCGAAATGGAGTTCGCTGCGCCGCGCGACATCCTCGCCATAGCGCTGTTCGGCGGAATGCATGCCCCGCAGACCGCTCAGTCCGGTCTGGCTGGCAATGCGCGTACCCATAGCGCGGTAGTAGTCGACCTCGCTGCTTTCCACAATCACGGCGTTGCCGCGCACGTTTTCCAGCAGCCAGGTCAGGGCGGCATGATCGTCGGCCAGTTCGATGACGTTGCCGCCATCGGGCCAGGTGTAGGCCCCCTGTTCCATGTAGTCGAGCCCGTCCAGGGTGCCGATGGGCGGCTGCCAGCCGAAAAAGCGCTGCTCCACCCGCGCGGGCGTACCAAAAAGGGGATAGGCCAGACTTGCGGCCAGCAGCAGACCAAAAGCGCCGCGCCAGCTCCAGGCAAGAAAGCTCTGAAGCGGCGTACGGTGAGGCAGATCGGCCGGCGTTGTCGCGGGGCGGGAAAAGAGATGCTCCCAAATTCTGGGCACGGCAATCGCGGCGGCAATGGCCCAGAGCACCCAAACCTGTATGAAGAACTTGAAAAGCGTGTTCATTCGGTAATATTCGCCGCCCTGCAGAAAATCCTTGAGAAAGACCAGCTGCGTGCCGGCCAGGATTCCGAAACCCAATGTCGTGAGCAGAACGGCGAATTGGGCGCCGCCGTCGGCTGCCCGGCCGCGTCGCCACCAGAGAACCGCGCCGAGCGCCAGGAACGGCAGGCAAAGCGCCAGGACCGCACGCCCCCAGAGCAAGGCTCCCAGAGCGGCAATCAGCGCGATCGGCATGAGCCAGATGCCGGCCTGATAGCCCAAGGTCGCACGCTGCACCAGCCGCTGATGCAGATAGACCAGGCGCGGCAGCCGGTCGAACTTGCGCCACCCCAGGCTGACAACCCGTTCCAGCCCGCCGGGCTTGATCAAACCGGCGGCCGGATCGTCGTCACGCCGGGCAGGACGCGCCGGACGCGCGGCGGCAAATGCCAGCCAGCTGACTACGACGAACATGAGGAAGCCCCAGATCAGGAGCCAGGGGCGAAGTTCGTCGGGGGTATCCACAAAGCCGATTCCGGAAGCGCCCACGCTGGTGAACTCGTGGAAGAAGGGCCGGAAGGCAAGATACGCGCCCACGAGGTAGACGACGGTCGCGGAGATGGTCAGCAACCAATCGATCTCGCCGTCATGCCGATATTGGGAGACCAGAAGGGCTGCGATGCCGAGCAGGGCATAGGTGGGCAGTTCCCACAGGTTGATGCTGGCCAACGTTCCCAACATGAGCATAAAGAGGGCCAGCAGGGCCGCGCCCCGGGGCCACAGCGCGGCTCCGTAGACTTCGCTGTCCTTGACCAGTGCCAGGACCAGCGCCAGGAAAAAGAGTGCAAACGGAATACCGATCATATGCGGATGCAGATCGGCAAAGAGGAAGCTCCAGTAAGGAAACTCGTTGATGGTGGCTGGAATCACCCGGCTGGGCGCCCAGAAATCATAGGGCGGCAATTCCCGGTCGCCTGAGAGGACCGGCGCGATACCACCCAGAGCATTGACCAGCGTTTCCAGGCCGGGGTAGATGCTGCGATAACCCCATTCGCTCACCTGGGCCAGGCTGCGCGCGACCTGGCCGAAGCCGTCCAGATTGCCGATAACGGCGACGAAGAGCGGCGCCAGCAGCGCCTCGGTCAGCCCCACCTGCCAGCCAGGCTCGCCGTCCGGTTTCTGTGGCGGCCCAGAATCAAATGTATCGTCAGGCTTTACGCGCAGCAAATGACTGGCAGCAGGCACCGCGGAATAGGCCAGGCCAAAGGCGTGCAGGATCGTCAGGGCGAAGAGGGCAGGAATGGCCAGGTTGAAGGCCACTTCCGCATAGATGCCGGTCAGCTTGATGAGATAGGCGACCAGGTAGATGCCGAAGTAATAGTAGTTGATGAAGCCGCCCGCAAAATGGGGGTCGACCGGAGGGAAGGTCGGGCTGCGCAGAATACCGTTGAGAAAGGCGAACTCCATGAACTTCTCGCCACCGAACCAGGGCTGCCAGATGTCGGGATTGGCAATACGAATT
>CAYZLP010000092.1:0-10507 GCA_964478635.1 uncultured Caldilineaceae bacterium | reverse complement strand
CGTCCACCTCGTCGCGGGCCGCCGCGGCAAAGGCTTCCAATGCTTTTTCCGCGTTATAGCGTCGGCGGTAGAAGCGCCGGTCGATCCACGTCTGCAAACGTAGACGCAGCGGGCTGAAGAGCACTGCGATAACCAATGTCGAGATCACGATGGCCAAATCAGATTGCTGGCCGGTGAGCGCCGTGAAGAGGCGCTGGAGCACGATGATGCTGCCCAGATAGACGACGGCCAGCAGCGCCGTCACGGCAGCATAGACCAGCGTGCGGTTGATGATGACGTCGATGTCATAGAGGCGATAGCGCAAGAGCGCCACGCCAATGCCCAGCAGCGGCGCCAGGACCGAGAGATTGACGATGATCCCGCCGAACTCCATCCCGAGGACGAAGGTCAGATAGAGGCCGACGACGACCATGATGGCCAGCAATGCGACGCCGCTAAGCAGCCATTTGAGCTGCTGGCGCTCCATCCCCCGGGCCGCCCGGAAGCGCCCGAGCACCTCGGCGAGGACCACGGCGCAGGCTACGGGCATCATGGGCGCGGCGAACCAGAAGAGCGTGTCATAGAGCTGCACTGCATGGTCTGCCACAAAGGGATTGGGGATTTGAAACGCCGAACTCATGGGCGTCTCGATCAACGCGGCAACAGCCATGGGCAGGCTGAAGAGCGCGATGGCGCCGGCCGTGAACCAGGCCCAACGGCGGGAAAGAAAGCGACCATCCGGAAAGAGTGCGATCATCAACAGAAGTAACGTGTAGACGAGCACCCAGATCCAGTTTGCGACCCAAGCCGCAAAACCTGTGAGCGGCCAAGGGCCGGCATGTGTGTAGTAGCCATAGACCGCCCATTCGCCGGCGAAAAGACCCAGGGCGCTTGCCAGAGCCGTTGATTGGAGCAGCCAGGCAATGCGGTTCCTGGGCTGGCGGCGGATGATCAGGACGCCCAGGCCCGCGGCAACCGGCGGAATTACCAGCGCCTGTAGAAAGGCATTGAACAAGCTGACCGGATCATTGCGTAGACCGCCGGCCGCGCCCCAGGAAGGCGGTACCGGCGTATGGCGGTTGAGCAAGAAGAGCCAGAAGCCGGTCGCGCCGCACAAGAGCGTCACTCCGGCCACGGCCCAGGCAAGGGCAACGGCAGAAGTAAATTCACTTCTTTCAGTTCCTGTCGATTCAATCTGTCGAATATTCTGCATGACGTGTTTTTCGGGGTTCTGTTTGAAAGACAAAAGTGCGTGGGCGTTGCCACCTCACGCAACTGCCTGGCGCTTCCGACTCGCCATCGTTGTCATCAGCCCAAGCGCCAGGCCAAAGAGCAGGTGCGCCACGCCCGTGTATGCAAAGGGGAAAGTCGTTTCCGGTGGCAAAAGTAGCGTGCTCAGCAGCCAGAGCAGCGCTCCGTAGAGCACCCCCCATAACCAGGCCGGCAAGGCCATGCGGGCCAGCAGGAAGCGGTAGAGAAAGCCCCAGACGACGCCGTAAAACGCGGACAGGGCCAAATGCGCCACGAGCAATGTCGCTGCGCCGGTGTTGAACGCAGTGGTCAACCGCTCCACTAGCGCTGCCGGCGAAGAGCGGAGCATGAAGCTCACCCCGGCCAGATACGCCGCCATTATAGCGCCGGCCAGGAGGCCGTGCAATAGACCCTCTACCGCGCCGTCGCCTGCTGTGGGCGGTGCATGAAGAGAAGTGGATTTGCTCTGCATGATTGCTAAACTCCCGGTTTCGGTCATGGATGAATCAGGTTTTTCGGAGACGAACGGGCTGTTGCGCCGCGCTTGCCGGTGTGGCTGCCAGTCTACACTGCGACCGTCTGCGCTGCGTTACCGCAAGCGTTACGGAAGCCGATCTGCTCTATTTGTCGTTGCGTCATTTCGGCGAATCCACTACACTGATCGGCATGTCCCGACTTTCCATTGCCCTGCTCGGAGCCCCTCTGATCGGAGTCGACGATCAGCCCGTCGAAGTTGATACGCGCAAGGCCATTGCGCTTCTGGCCTATCTGGCGGTAACGGATCGGCGTCATCAGCGCGACAGCCTGGCCGCCCTGCTCTGGCCGGAGCTGGAGCAGAGCAAGGCGCGCGCGGCCCTGCGCCGCACGCTCTCCGCGCTCAACCGTACGCCGGCGTCTGCCTGGCTGGACGCCGACCGGGAGAGCATCGCGCTGCGCCGCAACGATGATCTCTGGTGTGATGTATGGGCATTTCGCACCATCGCCGCCCAAGAGACGGCCGACCTCGATCCGGCGCAGCTGATCCAGGCCGTCGAACTCTACCGGGACGACTTTCTGGCCGGCTTTAGTTTGCGCGATAGCTTCAACTTTGATGACTGGCAGTTTTTTGAGGCCCAGGAACTAAGGGATACCTTCTGCGCACTGCTCGATCGTCTCGTGGAGCGACTGGTGAGGGCGCAAGCCTTCGCGCAGGCCATCATTTATGCCCGTCGTCGTCTCCAGCTCGATCCCCTGCATGAACCGGCCTACCGCACCCTCATGCGCCTCTATGTCTGGTCGGGCCAGCGGAATGCCGCCCTGCGCCAGTATCGGACGTGTATCGCCACGCTGGAAGAGGAGCTGGGCGTGCCGCCCCTGGCCGAAACCGTCGCGCTCTACGAGCAGATTGTCAACGAGGAGCCGATTCCACAGCCGGATGCGGACCCCCAACCGCAGACAGCTTTCCTTCCGGACTCGGCCGACGCGCGCCTGAACGAGCCGCCCGGCGCTGAACCGTATCCGCTGGTGGGCCGCGCGCGGGCTTTGCAGGCGCTGGCCGATAGCTATCAGGCGGCCGCGGGCAACAGCAGCGTCCTCATTCTGGAAGGCGAAGCCGGCATCGGCAAGACGCGTCTGCTGAGCGCCTTTGTCGAGGCTTCGTCAGCGCACGGCGCAACCGTGCTGAGGACCGAATGCTACGCGGGCGAACAGGAGATTGCCTATGCCCCCATCATCGCGCTCCTGCGCGCCGGCCTGCATCTGCCCGATACGGAGACACGGCTGGCGCAGATGCCGGAACACGCCCGATTTGAAGCGGCCAGGCTCTTACCTGAGCTGGACCCGGTCCATCACGCATCTGCGCCGATGACGCTGGATGCCACGGCGGCGTCCGGTCGCTTCTTCGAGGGCGTCACGGTTGCCCTCGAAACGCTGCTGGGAGAGTCGCCGCCGGGTATTTTGGCCGTGGACAATGTTCATTGGGCCGATCGGGCGACCCTCGATTTTCTAGGCTATTTCCTCCGGCGGCGCCATGGCATCCCGATCTGCGTGATCCTGACGCTACGCAGCGAGCATTTGCGCCCGGCCGACCGTCTTCAGCAACTCTTGGCCGATCTCTCCCCGGAGACCACGCGCACGCTGATTGAATTGACGCGGCTAACCCGGGAGGAGACAGCGGAGTTGGCGGAGGCTGGTCAGCATTTGTTCGGCGCCGACCGAGATGAAGTGGTGGAACGCCTTTGGCGCGCGTCGGAAGGACTCCCCCTTTTTCTGATCGAATACCTGGACCTGCTGGCGCGCCAGCCGGATCTCGCGGCAGCGGATGCCTGGAGCCTGCCCGGCGGCGTGCAGGAATTGCTCCAGTCGCGCATGCAGCCGGTGGGCGAGGCCGGCCGCCAGCTGCTTACCACGGCGGCGGTCATCGGCCGGTCGTTTCATTATGACATGCTCCAGGCTGCCAGCGGTCGCAGCGAAGAAGAATGTGTCGCCGGCCTGGAGGAGCTGCTGGCGCACCGGCTCGTACGCGAGGCTGACGGCCTGATCTATGACTTCTTTCACGATCAGCTCCGGGCTCTGGTCTATGGGGAGATGAGCGCAGCCCGGCGGCGCCTGCTCCACCGGCGGGTTGCGGAGAGCCTCGTGCGGCTGGAGCGTCGTCTGGGCATGAGTGGCGAAGAGGTGCCGGCCATGCTTGCTTACCATTACAGCGCGGCCGGGTTGGAGGCGGCCGCCATGGAAGCCCACGTACAAGCCGCCCAGAACGCCGCGAGGGTCTACGCCAACCAGGCCGCCATCCATCACTGGGAGCAGGCGTTGGCCCTGGGGTACGATCAAGTGACGGCCGCACGGGCCCAACTCGGTGACCTTCACATGCTGCTGGGTGAATATGAGATCGCCCGCAACAACTATGAAGCGGCCGCGGCCAGAGCAAACGGTGACGATCTGCGCTTGCTCGAGCATAAGTTGGGCCGGGTCTACCACCGTCTGGGGCAGTGGAAGTTGGCAGATTACCATTACGGACAGGCGCTTGCCGGAGATGACCAATCGATTGACCCGGTTTACTCCGCCCAGATTCTGGCCGATCGGAGTCTGGTTGCCCACCGGCAGGGGCAGGACGAGACGGCTCGCATGCATGCAGAGGCGGCACGTCGGGCGGCTGCCGACGATCCGGCCGCGTTGGCACGCGTGTACGGGCTGCTCAGTATCCTGGCGCGCAGTGCCGGCGATCCCGATGGTGCGCTGACCTATGCCAGGGAGAGTAAAGCCATGGCCGAACGCTACGGAGCAGATCCAGCTCTAATCATCGCCGCGGGGAACTCGCTGGCTTTGGCTTGCGCCCAAAATGGCGCCCTGAATGAAGCCATCGAAGAAGCTCAGGCTGCGTTGTCCATTTGCCGCCGGATTGGTGATCGTCACCATGAAGCGGCGCTCCACAACAATCTTGCCGATTTTTATCACGCATTGGGCCAGGAAGAAGCAGCCATGGCGCACCTCAAGCAGGCGGTCACGCTCTTTGCCGCGATCGGTGCAGCCGCCGCCGCGGAAGAGCGCGCGCGCCAGCCGGAAATCTGGATGCTGAGTGAGTGGTGATATCTCTGGAAATGGACCGCGGATAATGCGAATCCAGCCGATCCGCGCGGATTTTCATCCTCTGTGGGTGACTATCCAGCCATCGGCCAAATAGAACGCGGATTGAGCGGATTAGGCGGATTCCCGCTGATCGATCTGGATGAAGATCCGCGCAGATTCGGTAAATCGTTCGACTGAGCGTTCGACTGAGCTCACGCCGAATTCTCACGACGAAGTCCGCCTAATCAGCGTTCCATTTTTGGCTTGGCTGTAGAGATACCTCTATGGTGTGAATTGACGCATGGTATCTTCCGGGAAGCGATGTGTCTCTCGCGCGAAATGGATCCGCGACAGCGGCTTACTACAGGGAGAAAGCCGCTACCACCATATAGATGAAGGGCACAACGAAGAGCAGGCTGTCCATCCGGTCGAGCATGCCGCCGTGGCCCGGAAAGAGCCAGCCGGAATCCTTCACGCCGACCTGGCGCTTGAGCATGCTGATGGAGAGATCGCCGACCAGGGCCAAGATGCCGGCAGTCAGGCCGACGAGGAGCGCCGGACCCGGCGCCAGCGGAATGGGAAAGAGCCAGGCCAGGAGCGCTGCCGCCAGGGCCGCTGCCACCCAGCCGCCGATGGTGCCTTCCCAGGTCTTCTTGGGGCTGAGGCGGGGCCAGAGCTTGTGGCGACCCAGAAAGACGCCGCTGAAATAGGCGGCGCTGTCATTGGCCCACGTAACGAGCAGGGCAAATAGAAGCCACCAGAGACCGTTGGGCAGGAGGCGCAGGGCCATGCCCATACCCAGCGTAACGCCCAGGTAAATGGCCCCGGTCGAGGTGGCGAACCAGGTGTCGGCCGGCCGCTCTTTTTCAAACAGGGAATAGGTCATCGTCACAATCAGGCCGATGGCCAAAACATAGGAGAGGGGCAGCAGATCGGACTGCCAGAAGCTCAGGGAGATGGCTGCGAGCCAGATCATGCCCAGCCAGCGCGCCGGGTGATAACCGCCCACGCGCATCATGTAGTAAAACTCCCACCCGGCCAGCAGGCCCAACGTCAGCAGCAGGAGGACGCCCCAGATTCCGCCGATGTAGATGGGGATGAGGATGATCGGAATCGCAATCAGGGCAACGATGATGCGAGTGGACATAATGGACGGTGATGTCTCATTCTGCGATGGTGGGCATGATGTTAGCCGTTCAGCACCCGGCCGAAGCGGCGCTCGCGCAGATTATATTCGAGCAGCGCCTTCTGCAGTTCGGCCTCGTCAAAATCGGGCCAGTAGGTGGGGGTTGTGTAATATTCGGCGTATGCCGCCTGCCAGATGAGGAAATTGCTCAGGCGCCACTCGCCGCCCGTGCGGATGATCAGGTCCGGATCGGGCAGATCGTGATAGAGATACTGGCTAAATAGCTCTTCCGTCAAATCCTCCGGCGCGACGCCGTCTTCGATGATGCGCCGGGCTGCGTCCAGGATTTCGGCGCGTCCGCCGTAGTTGAAGGCCACATTGAGAATGATCGTATCGTTGGTCGCCGTCAGGTCAATGGCGTGGCGAATCTGTTTCTGGAGGTGCAGGTTGATGCCCTCCATGCGACCGCTGTGCAGAATGCGGACGCCGTTGCGGTCCAGTTCCTTGAGCCGGCGCTGGATTGTCAGCCCCAACAGGCGCATCAGGCCGCTTACCTCTTCCGGCGGACGGTGCCAGTTCTCGGTGGAGAACGCGTAGATGGTCAGTACCTTGACACCATGACGGACCGATTCTTCCAGAATCCGCTGGATGTTGTCGACCCCGGCCTGGTGGCCCGCAAGCCGAGGCAGGCCCCGGGCTTGGGCCCAACGACCGTTGCCATCCATGATGATTCCGATATGGTAGGGAATCGATTGGAGTAGACTGTCGTGACTAGTTCCCTCGGTACTCACTCTGAATCTCCTTGCCTCCGCCCGCACAAAATCGAGATCTCACTTGAACGTCGTCCGTGCCGGCTGACTTGAGCCTGGCGCTGTCCACGCTGTTCAGTGCATGTGACCACAAGTGATCACGGGAAAAAGAAGGGGTGAGTGCGCCTCACCCCGTTCGGACAACCGTTCACCGTCTGGTCATGCCGCCCGCGATCAGATCGTCATGATTTCTTCCTCTTTTTCGCGCATGATCTCATCGATCTGCTTGACGTGAGCGTCCGTCTTTTCCTGAATCCTGTCTTGGGCACGGTGCAGGTCATCTTCCGAGATCATGCTTTCGCGTTCCATCTCGCGCAGATCGTTGATCTCGTCACGGCGGATGTTGCGGACGGCAACCCTGGCCTCTTCGGCCCGCTTGTGGACCATCTTGCTGAGCTCCCGACGCCGCTCTTCGGTCAAGGGAGGAATCGTCAGGCGAATCATCTGACCGTCATTGTTGGGCGTCAGGCCCAGGTCCGAGAGCGCGATCGCTTTTTCGATGGCGGGAATATCGTTGGCGGCATAAGGTCGGATCTGAATCGTCTGTGCGTCGGGGATGCCAATCGAAGCCAGTTGTTGCAGCGGCGTCGGCATGTTGTAATAGTCGACCGTGAGCCGTTCGACCAGCGCGGGCGAGGCGCGGCCGGTGCGAATGGCCATGAGATCGTTCTGCAGTGCCTCCACGGCCTTGTTCATCCGTTCCTCGGCATTGGCCAACACATCATTAATCATCTGTAATCTCCTCGCGCATGCATTGGCAAACCCACGATCGCCGCTTCTTTCGAGCGCCTGTCACAAAACAACGCAGCTATTGGGATGCTGGCGATGGGGCTTGGGTGGCCATAATCCGGCATTCCGTCCTATTCTAGCAAATTCGCTGCGGAGGTGAAAATCAACTTTGGCTTTCTTCAAGCGTAGTCGATTCCACACCATGCCGGCATCGCCGTGCTGTCGGCCGGCTCCAGGCCAATCGTCAGGCCGAAATCATCGTCCCGACCGGCTCGCCCAGAACGACTTTCTCCAGGGTCCCTTCTTGCCATAGATTCACGACGTAGATGGGGAGGTCATTGTCCATGCACATGGCCATGGCCGTACTGTCCATGACGCCGACCCGCATGTTCAGGGCATTGATGTAGGTAAGATGGTCAAACCGTTCGGCATCATCGTGGGTTTTGGGATCCCGGTCGTAGACCGCGTCCACTTTGGTCGCCTTGATGAGCGCTTCGGCATCGATCTCCATGGCTCGAAGCGACGCCGCCGTATCGGTCGTGAAGTAGGGGTTGCCGGTGCCGGCCCCGAAGATGACCACGCGGCCCTTTTCCAGGTGGCGGACGGCCCGGCGCTGGATGTACGGCTCGGCGACAGCCCGTACCTCTATGCCCGTGAGCACGCGGGTCGGTACGCCGCGCCGCTCTAAGGCATCCTGGAGCGCCAGCGAGTTCATCACCGTGGCCAGCATACCCATGTGATCGGCCGTGACCCGCTCCATACCGTGATCGAGACCGTCCTGTTTGCCGCGCCACAGGTTGCCCGCACCGATGACGACGGCGATCTGCACGCCCATGTTCACAACATCGATCACGCGTTGGGCCACAAAATCGGCCCGGCTCGGGTTGATGCCGAAACCGCCTTCACCGGCCAGGGCTTCGCCGCCCAGCTTGAGCAAGACACGCCGATATTTCAGATCAGCCATGATTATCCCCTTTTTTTCGAGTTTTAGGTGGCTCAGGGTTCCGTCGCCAGGGAGCATTCGTGCTGAGTAGATGATGGCGAGACAGAGTTTAGCACAGATATCGAATGGGAAGACGTCATGTCCAGATAGAAGAATGCCCAGTCAAAGTTGACTGGGCATTCAATCCGGTACTTCAGGTCAGCCGCCAATCTCGAGGCGGGAGAACGTATTGACCTTGATGTTCTCACCGAGAGCCGCAATGCTTTCCTTCAGCAGGGACTCGATGGTGACATCCGGGTTCTTTACATAGGGCTGCTCCAGAAAGCAGACCTCGCTGTACCACTTATCCAGCTTGCCTTCGACAATCTGATCGATGATGTGTTCAGGCTTGCCGCTGTTGGCCATCTGCTCGGCGAAAATTGCCTTTTCCCGTTCGACGATGTCGGCGGGCACGTCTTCCCGACTTACATACTCGGGGCGGGAAGCCACCACATGCATAGCCAGGTCATAGGCCAATTGCTGAAACTGCTCGGTCCGGGCCACGAAGTCGGTTTCACAGGCCAGGGAGACCATGCTCGCCATTTTGGCGCCCGGATGGACGTAGACGCCGATCAGGCCGTCTTTGGCGTCCCGTTCGGCCTTCTTGGCCGCTGCGGAGAGTCCCTTTTTGCGCAGGATCTCAACCGCTTCCTCAAAATTGCCGTCAGCCTCAGAGAGGGCCTTCTTGCAGTCCAGCACACCGGCATTGGTCGCTTCGCGCAATTCCTTTACCATTTGCGCAGTAATCTCAGCCATGAGTATCCTTCAATTACCTTTCCTAAATATTTGCAGGCCGTCTAGCGCAGACGAAGCGCCGTAACAGCGCCTCGTCCTTTCCGACCTATTACTTGTGCGTCGTGCGATTGCGATTCGTCAATCTGTATGTGCGTGGAAGTCACGCATGCTGGCGCGGCCAAAGAAGTCTGACTTTTTCAAAGAGTCAGACTCCTGGGACTACGGCCTATGCCTCGTCATCCTTCTCTTCAGCCTCAGCCTCAACCTCAGCAACAGTCTCAACGATCTCCTCGGCCACCTCTTCCACCTCGGCTTCGGTGACGGCCTCTTCAACTGCCGCTTCGGCGCCTTCTTCGTCTTCTTCCACCTGCAGCTTGGCCAGGGTGCTCGGTCCCAGGTACTGCTCCATATCCTCCAGAGCTTCGCCGCTCACCCGGCCGGTGTCGGCCCTGTCAACCTCGCGGATGCGCATGCCCTCTTCGGCGGCATCGGCAATGGTGGTGACGATCAGCTTGACGGCCCGGATGGCATCGTCGTTGCTGGGGATGACGTAGTCCACGTCGTCCGGATCGCAGTTGGTGTCGACCATACCCAACAGCGGAATCTTGAGCTTGTTGGCTTCCTTGACCGCCAGATCTTCCATGTTGGTATCGACGACAAAGACCATGCCCGGGATGTCGCGCAGCACCTTGAGGCCGCCCAAGCGGCGATTCAGCTTCTCAATTTCGCGGTCGATCTCGAGCTGTTCCTTCTTGGAAAGATTGCGGAACTCGCCGGCATCCCGGCGGCGCTCCATACGCAGGAGATAATCGATTCGCTGCTTGATGGTCTGCCAGTTGGTGAGCGTGCCGCCCAGCCAGCGGGTGTTGACGTAGGGCATCCCGCTGCGTTCGGCTTCCTGTTGGATGGTCGCCTGGGCCTGGCGCTTGGTGCCAACGAAGAGCACCGTGCCGCCATCGGCCACAAAATCGCGCACCATGTCGTAGTAATCATTGAGCCGCAGCATGGTCTGCTGCAGGTCGATGATGTGGATGCCGCTACGTTCGGTGAAAATGTACGGGCGCATCTTGGGATTCCAGCGCCGCGTGCGGTGACCGAAATGGACGCCGGCCTCCAGAAGCTGCTTCATCGTTACTTTTGCCATTGGTGTAGACTCCTGTACTGGGTTCGTCTTCCGCTTCGCTCATCCCGGCAGCACACTGTCAGCGGTTCCGCTTGCCTTGGTTGCCCTGTAAGGACGTTTTCGGCTGGCGAGAAGGCTGCAGCACCCGGCTGTACGGTCCCGAAGCGTGTTGAATAAAAAAATCAGCAATTGGCGCACTGGATGCGCACCAATTGCTAATCATATCA
>CAYZLP010000091.1:0-10551 GCA_964478635.1 uncultured Caldilineaceae bacterium | reverse complement strand
GGCATCAGCATCGCCCGGGCCATGAACCGCAAGTTCGTGCGCCTCGCCCTGGGCGGCGTGCGCGATGAAGCCGACATCCGCGGCTTTCGCCGCACCTACATCGGCTCCATGCCCGGCCGCATCATTCAGAGCCTGCGCCGCATTGAGAGCAAGAACCCCGTCTTCATGCTGGATGAAGTCGACAAACTCAGCCGCGACTACCGGGGCGACCCTTCCAGCGCATTGCTGGAGGTTCTCGATCCCGAGCAGAACCGGGAGTTCCGCGACCATTACCTGGATGTGCCCTTTGACCTGAGCCAGGTGATGTTCATTACGACGGCCAATGTGCTCGACACCATCCCGCCGCCCCTGCGCGACCGGATGGAGATCATCGAGCTGAGCAGCTACACCGAGGCTGAAAAGGTCAAGATCGCCCAGGGCTATCTCATTCCGCGCCAGATCAAGGAGAACGGTCTGCGCAGCGAAGAGGTAACCTTCACGGAATCCGCGTTGATTGAGATGGTGCAGGGCTACACCCGGGAGGCGGGCGTCCGTGGATTGGAGCGCCAGATCGGCAAGATCTGCCGCAAGGTCGCGGCCCAAGTTGCGGCGGGTACCGCAGTTGACGGCGCGATCATCACCGGTGACAACATTGTGGAATACCTCGGCAAACGGACGGTCCATCGCGAGGAGATCATCGAGCGCACGGAAGCGCCCGGCGTGGCCATCGGCCTGGCATGGACGGCCATCGGCGGGGACATCATGTTTTTCGAGGCGACCCGGGCGCCCGGCGAAAAGGGCTTCGCCGTCACGGGCCAGCTGGGCGACGTCATGAAGGAGAGCGCCCAAGCCGCGTTGAGCTACGTGCGCAGCCGGGCCGACGTTTTGGGCATCGACAGCGATGCGTTCCGCAAGTCGGATATTCACCTCCACATTCCGGCCGGCGCCATTCCCAAAGACGGTCCCAGCGCGGGCATCACCATCGCTACGGCCCTGGCCAGCCTCATGACACGGCGCCCGGTCCGTCCGTTCCTGGGCATGACCGGCGAGATCACCCTGCGCGGGCGTGTGCTGCCCATCGGCGGCGTGAAGGAGAAGGTGCTGGCCGCGGCCCGGTACGGCCTCAAGACGATCATTCTGCCCCGTCAGAACGAGGCTGATCTGGACGACGTGCCGGCTGCGGTACGCGACGACCTTACCTTCATTCTGGTCGACACGATGGATGAAGTGTTGGAAGCGGCGTTGGAAGAAGTCGCCGTGGCTGCCCCAAACGCCACCTAATGAAAATTCGCCTCATCTCTGCACGCTCAGCCTTGCTCGGCGGCGCTCTGAGTGACGCCTTGCCGTGATCCGCCTGTCCTACTGATCTGCATTGAGACGGACCACTCCTGATACGGGGGGGTCCGTCTTTTTTGATTGGCGGCATTGTCGGGTTCAAGAATTGACCAAATTGGGGGCTTGACAACCAATAGTTAGTAATGTATACTAACAAACAATTTGGACGGCCAATCTCAATTACTGTTCCCAAAATGAGAATTTGCGGCTTGCAGCCCGCGCTCGGATATGCTATGATGGGACCGCTCCCAATAGGAATTTAAATTACGTTTTTTTTGCGATATCCCATGAATCCGTCCCAGTGATTCGCCTTAACCAGTGACAGCCATCTGTGTCCGTCACAGCACTTGAGCCATCGTCATGAATCTGGAAGATATTGCGCAACTCAGCGGTTTTTCCCGATCGACTGTCTCTCGGGTCATCAACAACGATCCCAATGTGCGTGATTCGACGCGCCAGCGCGTGCTGGAAGTCATCCAGAGCACGAACTACAGCCCCAATCTGGCTGCCAGAGGATTGGCTGCTGGGCGCACGCAGATCCTGGGTCTGGTGATTCCCCAGGAGGTGCTCTCGCTCTTCAGCGATCCATATTATCCGATCCTGATCAAGGGGGTTGCGGCGGCCTGTAACGCGCTCGATTACTCGGTCATGCTCTGGCTGGCGGATCCCGAATTTGAGCGGCACACCATGAGCCGCATGCTGGACAACAGCTTGCTGGACGGCGTGCTTGTGGCTGCGGCCATCGAAGACGACCCGATTATTGCCGCACTGCGAGAGCGAACCATGCCTTTTGTGACCGTGGGCCGGCTGCCGCACCATGACGACATCAGCTACATCGACGTCGACAACAAGCAGGGGGCGCTCGACGCCGTCACCCATCTGTTGCGCATGGGCCACCGGCGGATCGCCTGCATTCGCTCGCCGCTCAATACGGGCGTGGGGCTGGATCGGCTGGCCGGCTATTTCGAAGCGTTGGAACGGCGCAACGTGGCGGTCGAAGCTGAGCTGATTGTCGAAGGGGATTTCACCGAAATGAGCGGCTATGTGGCGGTGCAGCGGCTGCTGCCCCATCGCCCCGATGCCATCTTTGCCTGCAGTGACAACATGGCCATGGGGGCCCTGCGGGCTCTGCGTGAAGCAGGCGTATTGGTCCCGGATGACCTGGCCCTCGTCGGCTTTGACGACATCCCCCAGTCTGCCCGGGTCGTGCCGCCTCTGACCACCGTGCGTCAGCCTACGCAGCGGGTCGGCCGACTGGCCGCCGAGATGCTGATCGAGGCGATTGAGCGCCCGGACGAGGGGCCCCGCCGGGTCATCCTGCCCACGGAGTTGGTGATCCGTCAATCTTGCGGGTTAACGTAGCCAGGCTGCGTTTTCCATAGTTGGGAACTGTTTTTCATCTTTGAACACAAAGGAGCGTTTAAGATGCGCAAGTTGTATCTCATGTTGGTCCTGACATTGGTGGGGGCGCTGCTGCTCGCCGCCTGTGGCGGCGCTGCTGCCCCGGCGCCGGCTGCCGGCGGTGACGAAGCGGCCGCTACCGAAGCGCCGGCCGAAGAAGCCGCTGCTGAAGAAGCGCCGGCCGCAGAGGCTGCCGCACCCAGCGGCGATCGCGTCCAAGTGCGCTGGTTCGTCGGTCTCGGCACCGGCACCGATCCGGCACAGCAGGAAATTCAGGCTGAGGTCGTCGAAGAGTTCAACGCCTCTCAGGATGCCATCGAGCTTGTCCTGGAGGTCGTTCCCTACGACGCGTCACGCGACGCCCTCTCCACGCAGATTGCCAGCGGCAACGGTCCGGACATTATCGGCCCGGTCGGCGTGGGCGGTTCGAATGCATTTGCCGGTCAGTATCTGGACCTGGCGCCGCTGATTGAGAGCAGCGGTTACGATTTGACCCAGTTCAATGATGCGCTGGTTGAGTTCTATCAGACAGAAGAGGGCCAGGTAGGTCTGCCTTTCGCCGTCTTCCCGGCCGCCGTCTTCTATCAGAAGGCCATGTTTGACGAAGCCGGCCTGAACTATCCGCCCCTGACCTACGGTGAGCCCTATGTCATGCCTGATGGCACCGAGGTGGAGTGGAGCTTCGAGACCCTGACCGAACTGGCCAAGATTCTGACCGTAGACGTCAACGGTAACGATGCCACGATGGATGGGTTCGATCCCACCCAGATCGTTCAGTACGGCTACGTGGCCCAGTATCAGCATCCGAACCACGCAGGCACATTCTTCGGCGCCGGCAGCCCGGTTGCCGAGGACGGCACGGCCCAGATTCCGGACGCTTGGCAGGAGGCCTGGCAGTGGTGGTACGACGGCATTTGGGGCGATCAGCCCTTCATCCCGGCTGACGCCGTGATTCAGAGCCCCGATTTCGGCGCCGGCAATCCCTTCAACTCCGGCAAGGTTGCCATGGCGATTACACACGCTTGGTATACCTGCTGCATCGGCGATGCAGGCGATAGCTGGGATTTGGCAGTGTTGCCAACCTACAGTGGCGAGGTCCACGGCCGCATTGATGCCGATACCTTCCGCGTCTGGAAGGGCACTCAGAATCCTGAAGCTGCCTTTGAAGTCTTGGCCTATCTCACCGGCCCTGCTTCCTTGAAGCTGCTGGAAACCTACGGCGGCATGCCCTCCCGGGTCGAAGATGTCCAGTCCTTCTTCGATACAAAAGCGGGCCAATATCCCTTCGTCGAAAACTGGGATGTCTTCACCCAGGGGTTGGCCTATCCTGACGTGCCGAGCGCCGAAGGCTACATGCCCAGCTTCACCGAGTCCTGGGATCGCATCAATACCTTTGGCAGCCTGATGCAGACCACCGAAGGACTGGATCTGGCAGCCGAGATTGCGACCCTTGAGGATGACCTGAGCACCATTTTCGCCAAGGACGCGGAATAGACTTTCCGACCCGAAGCGGCTCAATGCCGCAGGTTGCCCTGGCTCGCCAGGCTGAGCCCGTATCCGCAGGCTGAGCCTGGCGAAGCCAGTGCAACCCGCCACCGCAAGCTGAGCCCGTGACCGCAGGCTGAGCCTGTCGAAGCCGGAGAACCCGTCACCGCAAGCTGAGCCCGTATCCGCAGGCTGAGCCTGTCGAAGCCAGTGCAACCCGCCACCGCAAGCTGAGCCCGTGACCGCAGGCTGAGCCTGTCGAAGCCGGAGAACCCGCCACCCCAGACAAAGGACGGGCGACTTCGACAGGCTCCATACGGACGGGCTTGGCATACTGTCACCAGACGCAGTACCACTTCGCAGCAAGAAACTACGCGGGCCCACAGGCCTCAAGGATCCCGGTCCGGGCCCAAAGCATCTCTCTGTGTTGCATGAAGCGGCCCAAGCCGCTGATATTCTGAGAAAGGGACGAGCCTCATGGGAGTGACGGTAACAGAAGCGCTTGGTCAGTCTCAAGCGACCGGCGCCGGCAAAGGGAAAATGGGCACTGTGGCCCGGCGTGAGGCCATGTGGGGCCTCCTCTTTATCTCGCCTTGGATAATCGGCTTTCTGATCTTTCGACTGGCGCCCACGCTGGCAACCCTGTTTTTCTCTTTTACGGACATGCAGCTTGAGGCGTCGGAGGCCAAATTCATCGGCCTTCAGAATTACCAGACCATGCTCAATGATTCCATGGTCTGGCACTCCATGGGCGTGACGCTGAAATACGGCCTGATTGCGCTACCCGTCGGGATCTTCGTCCCGCTTCTCCTGGCCGTATTGATGAATAGTGAGAATCTGGTTGGTTCGCGCTTCTTTCGCACATTCTTCTACTTTCCCTATATCATCCCGTTCGTCGCCGCGATTTTTATCTGGAATGCCATGCTCAATCCGGAGACGGGATGGATCAACATGGGCCTGCGTGCCATCGGCATTCAGAACCCGCCCAACTGGCTGAACGATCCAACCTGGGTCTATCCGGCCCTGGTGATCCTCGGCATCTGGGGAATCGGCAACTTCATGCTGATTAGCCTGGCGTCCCTGCAGGGCGTGCCGACAGAACTCTACGATGCTGCGAAGATCGACGGCGCCGGACCCATCCGCACCTTCTTCAACGTCACGTTTCCCATGATTTCGCCCGTTATCTTCTATATTCTGATTCTCTCCGTCGTGGGGCTCTTCCAATACTTTCTGGTCCCGCTCGTCTTGAATCAGGGTACCGGCCGGCCCGGCGGCGCAACCATGTTCTACAACCTCTATCTCTACAAGACGTTTTTCACCTATCAGAACATGTCCTATGGCGCGACCATGGCCTGGTTCCTCTTTATCGCCATTCTTGTGGTAACGATTTTCTTGTTCTGGTCATCCAAATTCTGGGTTTTCTACGCCGGCGAAGGGCGCAAATAGGGAGGTAAACAATGGCTGTCAAAACAATGGATCCCGGCGCACAGACGGCAATGATGACCGAACAGAAGCGCAGCTTCAATTGGCGGGCGCTCTTCAATAAGACCGCGACCACGCTGCTGGCAACTGTTCTCCTGGTGATGTTTCTGGCGCCATTGCTGAATATGGTCTTCATTTCTCTCAAGACCATGGATCAGATGACGGAGCCCGGGGCGCCCCAATACCCGGCCGAGCCGGCAGTCTTTGAATACGAGGGCAAGGAATTGCCCGTCTATTCCGTTCCCATGCCGGATGGCTCGACGCAAGAGCTTGCCATGTACAAGCCCGGCCGCCAGGAGAGCGTCTTCATCGATCCCAACAATCCCGCCGGCGAGCAGATCGTGTGGCAAGGGTCATGGCGTGCGTTGGACCGACCATGGCAGTGGGCGCCCACCTGGTCGAACTATCCAGAAGCTTGGAACACAATTGACTTTCCCCGTCTCTTCTTCAATACGTTGATGATTGCGGTCCTGGGAATTTTGGGGACGCTGATCTCCTGTACGCTTGTGGCCTATGGCTTTGCCCGGTTCCGTTTTCCAGGTCGCAATATTCTCTTCACGATTCTGATTGCCACCATCTTCATGCCGGCGGCCGTCACCATCGTGCCGACCTATTGGTTCTTCTTGAAGATCGGTTGGGTGGGGACCTGGCTCCCCCTCATCGTGCCCCACTTTTTTGCCAATGCCTACAACGTCTTTCTCCTCCGTCAGTACTTCATGACGATTCCGCCGGAGATCGACGAGGCGGCCGCGATTGATGGCGCTAATCCCTTCCAGATTCTGCTGCGCATCATTGTGCCCATGTCCAAGCCGGTGCTTATCGCCGTGGCCCTCTTCCATCTGGTGTTCGCCTGGAATGATTACTTCGAGCCGTTGATTTACCTGTCGACTCGACCCGATCTCCAGCCCATTGCGGTGGGGCTGGCCAGCTTCAACGGCATTTACGGCTCCAATCCGCCGCTGATTCAAGCGGCGGCGCTCATGGCCTCGATCCTGCCCATCTTGCTCTTCTTCTTCAGCCAGCAGGTTTTCATGCAGGGCGTAGTCGTCACCGGCGTGGAGAAGTAGCGCCTCGATTCGTTAAACAGTGTCCGCTTCTTCTAACGATTCGCGCATTGCCGACCCTGGCATTTGGGTCGGCAATGCGCATCGGTCAACTACGATGCTCAAGAACCGAGTCCCAAAAGGCATGTCATGACAGGTCAGATCCGTTTGCGAGCTTTTTTTATTTTTGTGTTATTGGTAGCGCTCCCAGTGCTTGCCGGCTGTCGTCAGGCCACATCCGATCCTGAAGCGCCAACCGCTGTGGAGGCTACACCCCAAGCAACGCGTCCAGTTGCAGATGAACCCCTGGGCGCGGCGCTGCGCGTCGACGCGGGGCAACCCCTGGGCGCCATCAGTCCCTACGTCTACGGCACCAACTTCGGCCCCTGGGTCGCCCTCCGCCCCGAGACGTTGCCCCTTGCCCACGACGCGGGCGTTTCCGTGCTGCGCTATCCCGGTGGCGCGTGGGGCGACAAAAACGATCTGCAGAACTATCAGATCGATCAGTTCATGCAGCTGGCCCGGGACATGGGCGCCGAGCCCTTTATCCATGTCCGCTTTCCCGACAGCACCCCCGAAGCCGCTGCCGCCCTGGTGCGCTATGCCAATGTGGAGAAGGAGTACGCCATCCGATTCTGGGCTATCGGCAACGAACCCAGCCTCTATGAGGCGGAGGGTCTTGCGTGGACGGCAACCGGCTACAGCCAGGCCTGGCGTGAGTTTTATGTGGCCATGAAAGCGGTCGACCCGGATATCACGATCCTCGGCCCGGAAATCCATCAGTTTACGGGAACGCCCGATGTCGATCCGGTGGACAGCGAGGGCAACGACTGGCTACGTACCTTCCTTGCCATCAACGGCGACCTGGTTGACATGGTCTCGGTCCACCGCTACCCCTTCCCCAACAACGCAGAACGAACGCCGGCTTCAGTGGCCGATCTGCGCGCCAATGCGCCCGCGTGGGACGATGTCGCCGTGCGCCTTCGGGAAACCGTGCAGGAGATCAGCGGCCGCGATATTCCCATCGCCTTTACTGAAGTGAACTCGCACTGGTCGCGGGCCGTCGGTGGCGAGGCAACCCCCGATTCGCTCTACAGCGCGCTCTGGTGGGGCGACGTGTTGGGCCGCTTGATTCGTCAGCGGGTGGAGATGGTCAACCACTTTCTGCTGGTCAGCGGCAGCGAATCGGGCTTCGGAATGTTGGGGCGCTACGAGGCGCGTCCCACTTACTTCACTTACCAGATGTACAAGCGGTTTGGCCATGAACTGGTGGCTGCCGATTCCGGCATCGCCGGCGTATCCGTCTATGCCGCGCTGCGCGACGACGGGAGCCTGACCGTCATGGTCATCAATCTGACCGACCAGGCCATTACGGCGCCCCTGGAATTGCGCAACTTCGACGCGACCGAACCGGCGGCGGTGTGGCTGTTTGATGCAGAGCACGCCGCTGTGGAAACCGGCACGCTGGAGCTTGGGGCCAAGACGAGCATGGCGCTGCCCGCCCGGTCGATGACGCTTTATGCCGTGCGCTAAAGCGATGATCCTACTTTGCTTACAGATTTGTTGCTGTTTGCTTTTTACAACCCTGGAACAGAACCATGAAATACGGCTATTTCGACGACGCTGCCCGGGAATATGTGATCACGCGCCCAGATACGCCTTTCCCCTGGATCAATTATCTGGGCAGTGAGTCATATTTCGGCCTCATTTCCAATACGGCCGGCGGATACTCTTTCTATCGCGACGCGCGGTTGCGGCGACTGACCCGCTACCGCTACAACAACGTGCCCTTTGATCAGGGCGGACGCTATGTCTACCTGCGCAACAACGACGACGGTTCCTTCTGGTCACCCAGTTGGCAGCCCGTGGGCAGCCCGTTGGATGAGTACCGCTGCCGCCATGGCTTGGGCTATACCGTGATTGAATCCAGGCATCGAGGCGTGCGCACGCAGACGACCTACTTTGTCCCGATCGGCGAAAACCTGGAAGTTTGGAGCGTCGTGCTCACCAATGAAGGGCAGACGTCCCTGGACCTCTCCGCCTTTGCGACCGTGGAGTTTTGTCTGTGGGACGCGTGGGACGACGCCACCAACTACCAGCGCAACTTCAACACCGGCCAGGTCGAAGTTGAAGCCGGTGTGATCTATCACAAGACCGAGTACCGCGAGCGCCGCAATCACTTTGCCTACTTCGCCTGCTCAGAGGAAACCGCCGGGTTTGACACGCAGCGTGAGGCCTTCCTGGGTTCCAACCGGGGCTGGAGCAATCCGCTCGTTGTTGAGCAGGGCCAGTCGACCAACTCTGTAGCCCATGGCTGGGCGCCGGTGGGCGTGCATCATGCCCGCGTGACCCTGCAGCCGGGCGAGACGCGTCGCATGATCTTTGTGCTCGGCTATCACGAGAATCCCGTGGAGCGAAAATTCGATCCGCCTGGCTCCCAGACCATCGACAAGCGCACGGTGCGGCCGGTCATTGAGCGCTATCTAAATCCGGTCAATGTCGACGGCGCTCTGGCCGATCTGGCCGCGCGCTGGGATGGCCTGCTCGCCAGCTTCCAGGTCGAGACACCGGACGAACATACCAACCGCATGGTCAACATCTGGAACGCCTACCAGTGCATGGTTACCTTCAACCTGTCGCGGTCCGCCTCGTTTTTCGAATCGGGCATCGGCCGGGGCATGGGTTTCCGCGATTCCAACCAGGATCTGCTCGGCTTCGTGCACATGGTCCCGGCCCGGGCCCGGGAGCGCATCCTCGACCTGGCGGCTACCCAGCTGGAGAGCGGGGGCGCCTACCACCAGTACCAGCCGCTGACCAAGCGGGGCAATGACGCCGTGGGCAGCAACTTCAACGACGATCCCCTCTGGCTGGTGTTGGGGGTGGCGGCCTATCTCAAGGAGACGGGGGACTGGTCCATTCTCGCAGCAGCGGTGGAGTACGAGAATCGGCCCGGGACCGAAACACCCCTCTACGAACATCTCCAGCGCAGCCTGCAGTACACGCTCGATCGTTTGGGACCCCACGGCTTGCCCCTCATCGGCCGCGCCGATTGGAACGACTGTCTGAATCTCAACTGCTTCTCGGCAGAGCCCGGGGAATCGTTCCAAACAACCACGAATCGGGAGGGCGACGTTGCCGAGTCGGTTTTCATCGCCGGTCAGTTTGTGCTGGCGGCCGGCGAACTGGCGGCAATTGCCGAACATCTGGGGCGAAGGGAAGATGCCGACGGTTATCGCGCGGCCGCCGGCGCGATGGAGGCCCGGATCATGGCGCATGGCTGGGATGGAGCGTGGTTCCTGCGCGCCTACGATGCCTTGGGCAACAAAGTGGGATCGGCAGAAAATGCCGAAGGCCGGATCTTCATCGAGTCCCAGGGTATGTGTATCCTGGCCGGCATTGGACTGGCCGATGGACGGGCCCTTCAAGCCCTCAACGGCGTTGCGGAGCATCTGGCCACCGCACACGGCATCGTCCTCCTGGATCCGCCCTACTCGCAGTATTACCTGCATCTGGGCGAGATTTCCAGCTATCCGCCCGGCTACAAAGAGAATGCCAGCGTCTTCTGTCACACCAACCCCTGGATCATGCTGGCCGAGGCCATGGTCGGCAATGGGGAGCGGGCCTTCGACTACTACCTGCGCATCAATCCGTCAGCCCGGGAGGTCATGAGTGACGTTCACCGGTGCGAACCCTACGTCTATGCACAGACTATCGCCGGCAAGGCTGCGCCTACCTTCGGTGAAGCCAAAAACTCCTGGCTGACGGGTACGGCGGCCTGGAACTACGTGGCCATCACCCAGGGCATTCTGGGCATCCGCCCCGGCTA
>CAYZLP010000090.1:0-10561 GCA_964478635.1 uncultured Caldilineaceae bacterium | reverse complement strand
TGAAGCATTACTCGTCGGGCATGTACGTGCGTTTGGGCTTCTCCGTGGCCATTCATACGCGCCCAGAGGTGCTCATCGTCGACGAAGTGCTGACCGTGGGCGATACCCATTTCCAGAACAAATGCATGGACGCGATTCAGGCCTTTCGCGACCGGGGCGGAACCTTGCTCCTCGTCTCTCACGATCTGAATTCGATTCAGACCATTTGCAACCGCGCCCTCTGGTTCGAAGATGGCCGTATCCAGGCAGACGGCCATCCCATTGACGTCATCATGCAGTACAAAAATTTCGTCGCCGATCGGGAAAACGTAGCGGGGGCGGGCCTGGCCCATGCGTTGGACGACCGGCGACGCTGGGGGACCGGCGCGGCACGCATCACCGATGTGACGCTTTGCGGCGAAGACGGCGAACCCCGGGGCGTCTTTTTTACCGGCGAACCCCTCATCGTACACATGCGCTATGAGGCCGCGCGCCCGCTCGAGAACGTTATCTTCGGCGTTGCGCTCCATGCCCAGAGCGGCGCCCACGTAACCGGGCCCAACACTCGCACGGGCGGCCTGCCCATTCCGGCGCTGGTCGGCGCCGGCGAAGTGATCTACCATGTGCCTGCATTGCCCCTTATTGAAGGGGCCTATGCCCTGTCCGTGGCCATTACCAATGCCAATGACTCCATCATGTACGACTATCACGACCGGGCTTATCCCTTTCGCGTCTATCAGGGCGCTTCGCTGGAGACCCACGGTCTGATCGCCATGAATGGTCAGTGGTCCTGGGCACCCGATGAAGCGGCATCCCATGCGACCCGGACGGAACCCGTATCGGATCTGGCGCCCGGCAATGATTGAGGATATGCCCCGCACCCGCGTGCTGTTGATCAGCCATGACGTGATCGGTCGGGCCATGGCCGGACCCGGCATTCGCTATGCTCAGTTGGCGCGTCAGCTGGCGCCCCACGTGCGCCTGACGCTGGCCGTGCGCTCCGACGTAAGCGAGCCCCTTCCACCAGTCGATTGTGGTGCCGCAAGCGTCGACGTCGTCGGCTATCGACGGGATGATTGGGCCAGCCTGGCGCCGGTCGCGGCCGTCTCCGATGTCGTCATCCTGCCTTCGGACACGGCCACCGAGTTTCCCCAACTGGCTGACTTGCCCGCGGCCCTGGTCATCGACGGCTACGATCCCCTGTTGGCCGAGTGGCTGGCCCTCTTTTCCGATATGCCCGAACCCGAGCGCAACGCCGCCTGGCAGACGCGCATGGCCCAGCTTCACTTACAGTATCGCATGGGCGATCTCTTCATCTGCGCCAGCGAGCGCCAGCGCTACTGGTGGCTGGGCCAGCTCGAAGCCGCCGGGCGGCTTCACCCGACAACCTTTGCCGCCGATCACGCCCTCCACAACCTGGTGGCGGTGGTACCCTATGGCCTGCCGACAGACCCTCCGATCCCGCGTGCGCCAGTCGTACGTGAGGTCTGGCCCGGTATCGAAGCGGAGGACAAACTGGTTCTGTGGGGTGGCGGCCTCTGGCCCTGGCTCGATCCCGTGACGGCCATTCGCGCGGTGGGAAGAATTTGGGCGGAGCGACGGGACGTGAAGCTGATCTTTCCGGGGACGCGCCACCCCAACCCCACCATGCAGGCCATGCCGACCCGCAATGCTGCGGCCTTTGCCTGCGCCGAAGAACTGGGTCTCCGGGACCGAGCCGTCTTTTTTGGTGATTGGGTCGATTACGAACTGTGGCCGAGCTTGCTCCTCGAATGCGATGCGGCGCTGACGCTCCATTTCGACACGGTGGAGACGCAGTTGGCCTTCCGCAGCCGCCTCTTCGACTATATCTGGGCCGGTCTGCCCACGGTGGCCAGCCGGGGAGACGCCACCAGCGATCTGGTGCTGCGCTACGATCTCGGCCGGGTGGTTGACTATGAAGATGACGTCGCGGTTGCCGCCGCCCTTGTGACGCTCCTGGAGGAAGGTGAGGCCGCGCGGGCCGATGCCTTTGCCGCCGCCCGGTCGGACCTGACCTGGACGCGAGCGGCCGCGCCACTGGTGGAATTCTGTCGCAATCCCCGCCGCGCGCCCGATCGAGCGGCCGGATTGACTCCCGTTTCGCCCTATGTTCAAGCGCGTGAGGATGCGCTCGTCGCACAGCTGCACCAGGCTGAAACGCGCATAGCCGAACTTGAAGTCCTGGTCCAGGGCTATGCCGACGGTCGGGTCATGCGCGCTTTGGACGGCGTGACGCGCTGGCGCAATCGCCTGCTGGGAGGGGATCGTGAGTAGCTCTCCTGCAAATCTCTCCGCCGCGGTCATCATTCCCGTCTGGAACGGACGCGATTATCTGGCGCGCTGTCTGGATGCGCTCCTTGCCCAGGATTATGCGCCCCTGGAGATCATCGCCGTGGACAACGCCTCTACCGACGGCTCAGCCGATTTGATTCGCAGCCGCTATCCGTCGGTGACGCTCTTGGCCCAGGCAGAAAACCTCGGCTTCGGCGGCGCCTGCAATGTGGGGCTGGGCCATGGGGCCGGGGCGGACGTACGCGTGCTCCTCAACCAGGATACGGAGGTGAAGCCGGGTTGGCTTGCCGGGCTGGTCGAGGCTTTCACGCGCGATCCGCAGGTGGGACTGGCCGGCAGCAAGGCGTACTATCCCGACGGCGCCATTCAGCATGCGGGCGCGCTTCTCGATCCTCACGTGGGCGGGCGGCACATTGGCGTCGGCCAGACGGATGACGGGCAGGTCGATGCTGCCGTACCTTTCGACTACCTGTCGGGCGTCGCGCTGGCGATTTCGGCCCCGGCCTACGCCGCCGTGGGCGGTTTGGATGAAGGGTTTGAAGTTGCCTATTTTGAGGACGTGGATTGGTGCTACCGTGTCCGGGCAGCCGGCTTCCGGCTGGCCTATGTGCCGGAGTCCACACTCATTCACTATGAAGAGAGCCGCCTGCGGAGCGAGCGCTTCGAACTCATCTATTTGTACCAGCGCAACCGACTGCGGCTGCTCTTGAAGCACTGGCCCATGGCGCGCCTGCAGGGGGAGTTTCTGCCGGCCGAACAGGCATGGCTCGGCAACCAGCTTTCGGCCACCTTCGTCAGCGCAGTGCAACAAGCCTACGGCTACCACCTGCTGCACGTGGATGAAATGGTAGCGTGGCGCCGCGAGTTCTTGGGCGATGCAGGCGGAGATGCCGCGGAACTGGCCGAGCTGCTGCTGGCCCTTCGTCTGACCTATACCACGGCCCCTGCTTTCCCGCCGGCCGACGGCCGCCCCGGCGATGCCGCGCGGGTCGCTGCGCCCTCCCGTTTCGACGAATACCTGACCCGGTTCGCCGATCAAGCCGCAGGTTATCCGACGCCGCCCGCTTCACCGGTTCCGGTTCTGGGCCCGCTGATCGATTGGCTACGCAAAATCCTGCAACGCGTCGGCGGGGGCGGTGAGGTCCACGCAGCCCTGCAGCAGCAGCAGAATCTCAACTGGATTTTGCTGGATACGCTGAGAGAATTGGAGCAGGAACAGCGGCGCACGGCGGATATGCTGGTCGAGTATGCGCGGACCAATGCCCGGGAGACGGCAGCCCTTGCGGCGGAAGTGCGTCGTCTGCACGCTGCCGCGCCCGGCGGTGACCGCTCTGGCAACGATTTCCAAGCGGGACAGTAGGCCCGACGCCATGGTTGACGTTCGCCTCATTCTGGTTTTGAGCGCCATGTTCTTTCTGCCGGGCGCGGCCTTGCTCATTCTCAGCGGCGCGTGGCGCCGGTGGAACGGGCTGCAGCGCTACATCCTGGCGGTTGGATTGAGCATCGCATTCTATCCTGCCCTCTTCTACGCGGTTCGCTTCTGGCTGCCCTGGCTGCCGCTGCGCGGTCCCGCGCTCGGCGCTTTGCTCCTGGCGGCCGCAAGCGTGACTGCTTGGGGCGTGTGGCGCTACCGGGATGATCTGATCCGGATTCGCGGCCTGGAATGGGCGGCGGTCGGCATCTTCGCCCTGACCTTTCTGTCCCGCTTCTGGTTTGCGGTGGATCATCCATTTCCAGCCTGGTCCGACTCTCTTCACCACGTTATGCTAACGGAGCTGACCGCCCGTCAGGGTCAATTGCCGAACTCGCTTGCGCCCTACTATCCCGTGGCTTTTGACATGTACCATCTAGGGCTCTATGCGCTGACGGCTGCTGCCATGCAGCTTGGCCAGGCGCCGGCCCCTGAAGCCTTGCTCTGGACGGCCCAGTTTTTGAATGCCGTCTGCGGCTTGGGCGTCTACCTGGTCTTGGACCGTTACGTGGGGCGCACGGGCGCGCTGGTCGGTGCGGCCACGGTGGGTCTCTTCTCCGTTCAGCCGGCCATGTATGCCAACTGGGGGCGCTTTACCCAGCTTGCCAGTCAGGCCGTCTTGCTCATCGGCGCCGTGGCCGTTGTCGAAGCGGCCCGGACCTGGGCAGACGGGCAAAAGCGCAGCCGCGCCGACCGCATCTGGGACGCGTTCTTTGCCGCCTTGCTTTCGGCTGCGGTCTTTCTGCTCCATTTCCGCGTCGCCCTCTTCTATCTGCCGCTGCTGGCCATCTGCAGCGTCTATCTCTTCTGGCGCGCGCGCAAAGTGCGCACCCGGTGGGTCGGAACCTTGGTCGGCCTGGTCCTGATCGGCTTCCTGGCCCTGCTCCTGGTCTTCCCCACCTTCTGGGAGGCCTATAACTCCTACGCCGACAAAGTGGCGGCTGCAGGCGACATCATCACGGCCGAGGAGAGCGCCTCCACGGTGGAGAACTACTACGTCTTCCCCTGGAGCAGCGTACCCTACCTGGTTGCGCCACGCTGGCTTCTTTGGACGACGCTGGCGGCCGCACTGCTGGGCGTCGTGAGACGCAATGTCGTGGTCATCATCGCCCTGCTCTGGACGGTCGCCCTCTATCTGATCGGCAATGCCTACTTGACCGGCATGCTCATGCTGAGCCTGACCAATCTGGGCGCGATTCTCATCATGCTCTACCTGCCCATGGGGCTCATTATCGGTGGAGCGGCTGAAGAAGGGCTGAAGCTTCTGCCCGGCAGCGCGTACGTACCTGCCGGCGCAACAGTGGCCATCACCCTGCTCCTTTTCGGCTTTTGGGGCATGTGGGCCAGGGTCAACACCGTGGAGGCCTACCGCCACTTCGTTACCCCGGCCGACCTGGCGGCCATGGATTGGGTGCGCGCCAACGTCCCCGCGGAAGCCAAGTTCGGTATCAACACCTACTTCTGGCTGCCCCGTGCGCCCCATGGCGTGGATGCGGGCTACTGGTTGCCCTACCTGACCGGCAACCCGACCAATGCGGCTGCCATGCTCCTCTACGGCGAGGCTGATCCCATACTGGTCGAGCAGTTCATTGCCGAGTCCGAGGCGGTCGAAGGGCTGGAAGCGGGGCCGGCCGGGTTGAATGACGTGTATGAGTTGGGAATTCGCTATCTCTACCTCGGCGCGGCCGGCGATTTCTCCGGCCCGGGGCTGGATGGGGAGCTGTTGCGCCAATCGAGTCGGGTGCGGACTGTCTATGAGCAGGACGGCGTGACCATCCTTGAGCTGCTGCCGGAGGGATCGTAACGGTGCGGGTTCTCTTCGTCTCTCCGTCCTTCCCGCCCGACTACACCGGCGGCGCTGAGGTCTCCCTGTACCATTCGGCCCGCGGCTTGATGACGCGGGACGTGCGCGTCTCCATCTTGTCCGTCAACACGCGCACGCCGGAGGCGGATGACAGCCCCTACGACCTGGACGGGCTCCATGTCCACCGCATCCGCTTTCCTTCCAACCTGCCCGGCGGCGAAGTTTTTGACCCCCGGGTCTATCGCGTCGTGGGCGCAGAGATCGCGCGGCTACGGCCCGATATCGTCCACATTCACAACGCCTCGGGCGCTTCTCTGGCGCCATTCGTCGCGGCCCGGCGCGCGGGTGTTCCCGTGGTCAATACGCTCCACGATCACTGGCTGCTCTGCCCGAACAACATGCTGCTCCACGAGGACGGCACGATCTGCGATCCGGCCGCGCATCCCCAAGGCTGCAAGGATTGCCTGCGCCGCTACGATTACTGGGGCGACATCCCCCGCCGGCGGCATGTCTTTGCGCGACTCACCCGCAATGCCCTCTTTCTGTCGCCCAGTCAGGCCCTCATCGACTATCACGTGCGCGCCGGCTATGATCCGGCCCGTTTCCGGCTGGTGCGCCTGGGCTTTGCCGAGACCGCGGCCCAGCCGGTCGAGCATCCCGCGATCCTGCGGATGCGCAGCGTTGCGCGCACGGGTCCGCTGATCGCCTTCGGCGGCGGCGGCGTCACTATCAAGGGAAGTCAAGTCGTGCTGGAAATGCTGCCGCTGTTGCGGGAGCGCCTGCCGGAAGCCCGGGTGGCCATCGCCGGGGCCATGGATTTCCCGACCGCGGCGGCCTTTCACCAGGAGCGGGAGAACGCCTACCTCTTGGGCCGCCTGCCCTTCACGGCCATGCGCCAGCTCTTTGCCCTGGCCGATCTGTCGCTGTTGCCCTCCATCTGGCCCGAGAACTCTCCGGTCACCATCTTCGAAAATCATCAAGTGGGCACGCCCGTCGTCGGCAGCGCCATCGGCGGCATTCCCGAGTTGATCGAAGAGGGGCGCACGGGCTATCTGGTGACGCCGGGCGATCCGGCTGCCCTGGCTGACGCCGTAGTCGATCACTTCGCACGGCTTCCGGTAGCGCGACGTCGCATGCGCCTTGCCTGCCTGGAGACGGTGCGCACGACCCGGTCGCTGACGCAACACCTCGACGCGCTCTGCGCGGTCTATGCCGAGGTGTTGGGAGGCGCAGCCTGATGCGCATCCTTCATGTGACCCACCAATACGCCCCGGCCATCGGCGGCGGGGAGCAATATATCAAGCAGCTTTCGGAAGAGCTTGCCCACAGAGGCCACGCGGTGACGGTCTTTACCAGCCGCTCCACCGACTACCGCACCTGGGCCAATGTTCTGCCCGCGCGGGACGAGTTGAACGGTGTCGCCATCCGGCGCTTTTGGAGCATTCCCCGCCGCGGCTCCACCTGGCGGCTCCTCGATATCGGCCTGCGCAATCATGACGCGGGACCGGCCTGGGCCTGGGAGCCGCTGATCTGGTATGGGAACGGTCCGGTCATGCCCCGGTTGGGCGCGGCCATGCGGCAGGCGGCAGCGGACTTCGATCTCGTCCACATCAGCCAGCTTCACTATGCCCATTCCTGGCTGGCTTTTCGGGCGGCCCGCAGGGCCGGGCTGCCGATCATCCTCTCGCCGCTTTTGCACGCAGAGCAACGGGAGACGTATGATGTGGGCTACTTGCGCACCCTGCTGCGCGAAAGCGACGCCGTGCTTGCGCTGACCGCGGCCGAGCGGGAATTCATTCTGCAGCAGCGCCTGTCGGCCAAAGTCGCGGTCGCGGGCAGCGGTTTGCGCATGGCGGATTTCCCGCCACAGGACGTCGCAGCAGCCCGGGCGCGCTTTGGCCTGCCGGACGATGCATTCGTCGTTCTTTTTTTGGGGCGCAAGACGGGCTACAAGGGCTTGGCGCCACTCGTTGCTGCGGTCCGCTCCCTGGCAGAGGAGCGCCCGAATCTCTATCTCCTGGCCGTCGGCGCGGAGACGGAGGAGTCCCGGCAGCTCTGGGTGGAGGTGGGCGATGTACCCAATCTCATCGTCCGGGGCGCAGTCGACGACGACGCGCGCTTGGCGGCCCTGGCCGCGTGCGATGTGTTGGCTGTGCCTTCCACGGGCGAATCGTTCGGGATTGTCTATCTCGAGGCCTGGGCCTATGCCAAGCCCGTGATCGGCGCCCGCATCAAGGCGGTCTCGTCCCTCGTGGACGACGGCGTAAACGGCTTCCTGGTGGATCCGACGCAGCCCCAGGACTTGGCGGATCGCCTGGCCCAGTTGGCCGACGATCCGGCCCAGGCGACCGCAATGGGTGCGCGCGGTCGGCAGAAATTGTTGGCCCGGTATACCCTTGCCCGCCAAGGGGACATCGTCGAAAATTTATACCGCCGCGTGATCCGCCATGCGGCATCGTAGAAACGTTGCAATGCAACATCTTCACCCGGGATGGCATTGAATCGCCGTAGAGACGTTGCATTGCAACGTCTCTACCCGTTTGTCGATACGGATTTGGTTTGTGGGGAATCATGCGCGTTAGCATCATCAATCTGAATCTGGTCGGGCAAGACGCGATCGGCCAGAACATTCTGCAACAGCTCCATTTCTTCCGGCGCAATGGCGATGAGGTCTGTATCTACACGCTTCATCCGCCCGAGGGCGTGGCGGATGAAGTGACCGCGCTGACCCGTGTGGTCACGCCCACGGAACTCATGGCTGGGCGGGATGCCCATTTCGCGGCCAGCGATCTCTACATCTATCATTACCCGGGTCGCTACACGCTGCTGGACACCATGCGCACCCTGACCCGAGGCGTGGTGATCCTCTATTTCCACAACGTGACGCCGCCCGAACTCTGGCATGGCGCGCCGGGCGATACCGTGGCGGCCGACCTGGCTGCGAGCCTGGAAGGCGTCCAGAGCCTGGCCGGCTTCGCCGACCTGATCGTGACGCCCAGCGAATTCAACGCCGCGCAGCTGGTCGAAACGCACAACGTGGAAGCCGAGCGCGTGCGCGTGCTGCCCCTGGCCGTCCCGCTGGAACAGTTCAGCCCCGGTCCGGCCGATCCTGCCCTGCTCGCTCGCTACGGGCTGGCGGGCAAGCGGGTGTTGCTCTATGTGGGGCGCATGGCCGGCAACAAGCGCATCGACCTCTTGGTGGAGGCCCTGGCCGCCGTGAAGCAGGATCTGCCCGACGCCGCCCTGCTGCTGGTGGGCGACGCGGACAGCAACGACTCTTTTCGCAGCGTGACAGAGCGCGCGCGCCGTCGGGCGGCGGACCTCGGCGTCGCGGCCGACGTTCACTTTACCGGTCGCGTCGATGATCTGGCCGCTCACTACCGCTTGGCCGATCTCTACGTCAGCGCCAGCCTCCATGAAGGCTTTGGCGTGCCCCTATTGGAAGCCATGGCCTCGGGCGTGCCGGTGGTAGCCAGCGCTGCCACTGCCCATCCGGCCGTGGTCGGCGATGCCGGTTTGCTGTTCCAGCCCGGCGACGTTGCGGCTCTGGCAAGCCAGATCGGCCGCGTATTGGGGGATGACGCACTGTACGGCGAACTGGTGCGCAAAGGGCTGGCTCGCGCCCGGGCGTATTCCCTGGAACGCTATTACTACCGCTGGGCCGAAATCGTGCACGAGGTGACCCAGTGGCTGCCGGCTGACGCTTATCCAGCGCCGGTTACGGTGGGCGCGGGAACGCCGGCCCGGCGCCGCCAATATATCGACGTAGAGCTCATCGGCTCCCTCATCGACGACGATCTGCGCCAGCTGGAGGCCCGCGCCAACACCATGCAGCACGATTACGTCGTCCGCTCGCAGCTGCCGCTCATCGGTCCGCTGCTGGCCTGGTTTCGGCGCAACTTGACTTCTCATCTGCGGGAGCCCTATGTAGATCCCACCTTCGAGCGCCAGGAACTCTTCAACTGGCAGACGGTCCAGACCCTGCAGGTATTGGCCGCGCAACTCATGCGCCTGCAGGAGAATCCGGAGGCAGTTGCACACGGAGCGGCGCGCATCACCGAACTGGAGCAGCAGGTGGCCGAACTGGCGGCCGAGGTCGCGCGCCTGCGCGCCGAAGGGGAGTCCTGATGGCCACGGCCCAGATCTTTACGCCGGCGGTCGGTGCGGGCGACGCCACGGGCGAGCACACCATCCAGCTCTGGCGTGCGCTCCAGCCCCGCTTTGAGACGGTTGCGGTCTACAGCTTCTATCCGCCCGGTCCTCTGCCGGGTGAAATGAGCCCCTTCGTCCGGCAAGTGAACGCGGAGCACCGCAGCCAAGCCGATCTAACCATCGTCCAGTATCCTCTCTGGTATCCGCTGGCCGAGCGCGTCCGCGATCTGGCCGGGCGCAAGCTCCTCTGGTATCACGGCGTCACGCCGCCCGAACTGTGGGGCAGCGCGCGCGATTCGGAACTGCTGCGCAACTCCCAGATTCGGACCGCGTTGGCCTGGCATACGCATCTGGCTGCCGTAACCAGTCCCTACACGGCCCGTGAGTTGCATGATCTCAGCGGCCTGCCGGAGGAACGCATCCGGACCGTACCTCTGGGACTGGACGGCACCCGTTTTGCCGAGCCGCCGCCCGCTGAACTCCAGGCCCTGCGCGACCGTTGGCAACTGGACGGCCGGCGGGTTCTGCTCTATGTCGGCCGCATCGCCGGCAACAAGCGCATCGATTTGCTTATCGATGCCGCCGCCCGTTTGCGCGCCGAACACCCCGACATCAAGCTACTCCTCGTGGGCGACGGCGACTACAATCAGGCGGCCAAGGAGCTCGTCGTGCAGCTCCGGCAGCAGCTCGACGCCGCCGCTTTGCAGGATCACGTGGCCTTTACGGGCCGCGTTCCCGAGATCGGGCCCTTCCTGCATCTGGCCGATCTCTTCGTCCTGCCCAGCGAGCACGAAGGCTTCGGTCTGCCCCTGGTCGAGGCCATGCACGCGGGCACGCCCGTC
>CAYZLP010000089.1:0-10561 GCA_964478635.1 uncultured Caldilineaceae bacterium | reverse complement strand
GGGTGGGAGCTTGGGGCGATGGGTCCGTCACGTTGCCAGAGCAGTGCGGTTCGTTCGAACTCGATGACGACGACGCCCTGCTGGTTGCGTCCGACGTGCCGGAAACGGACGATGCCTTGCTGCGGCCGCGAGCGGGACAGGCGCTTGTCCAGAACTTCCGTGGTTACGTAGAGCGTATCGCCGTGAAAGAGAGGATGAGGATGTTTGACCGTTTCGTAGCCCAGGTTGGCCACGAGGGTTCCTTCGGTCAGCTCGCCCACGGTGATCCCGACGGCGAGGCCCAGGGTGAAGATCCCGTTGACAATCCGACGGCCGAAGGCGCTTTCCCGGGCGGCGTAGTCCTCATTCAGATGCAGGGGCTGGGTGTTCATCGTCAGTGCGGAAAAGAGCACGTTGTCCATCTCCGTCACCGTGCGGCCCAGCGTGTGCTCGATGATCTGGCCCACTTCCAGATCGTCGTAGTATTTGCCGGCCATTTTAGTCATGCCTCGCATCGATCTGCTGCTGACGGGCCAGGGTCACTTGGGCCATGCGGATGTTGGCGGCGTCGACCATCTTGCCATCGACGCTGATGGCGCCCCGGCCTGCCGCTCGGGCTGCCTCATACGCCTGGACGATGCGCCTTGCATGGGCCACTTCATCCTCGCCCGGCGAGAAGAGTTCATTAACGATGCGCAATTGGGTTGGATGGATGCACTGCTTACCGTCAAAGCCCATGGCCCTGGCAATGCGGCTAGAGCGCGCGAGCCCTTCATCATCCCGAAAAGCCGCATAGGGACCATCCATGGCCCGCAATCCATTGGCACGGGCCGCGGCAACGAGCATTTGCATCACTGCGTGCCAGCGGTGGCCCGGATAGATTTCGTCGAAGGCATCGAACTCACCGATGCCGGCGGAAGGCATCTGCATCGACGCGGCAAAGTCCCCGGGACCGAAGATGAGGGCTTCCAAACGGGGGGAACCGGCCGCCAGCTCGCGCACGTTGACGAAGCCGGCCGCCGTTTCGATTTGCGCCTCAATGCCGATGGGCCGGGAGAGGCCCATCATCTGCTCGATCTGAGTCAGGAGCGTCGCCACGAAGCGCACGTCTTCTGGCCCGTTGGCCTTGGGGAGCATGATGAGATCGATGCGGTCCCCGGCTCCTTCCACGACTTCCACCAGGTCGCGATAGGCGTAGGGCGTATCCAGGCCGTTGATGCGTACGATGCGTGTCCGCAGACCGAAGTCGGTTTCCCGGAGAGTGTTGACAATCGCGCCGCGTGCGCCGGCTTTGTCGTCGGGCGCGACTGCATCTTCCAGATCGAGACAGACTGCGTCCGCTGCGCTGGCCGCGGCTTTTGCAGCCATGTCTGGCCGATTGCCCGGCACGAAGAGCATGCTGCGCATGAGGCGCACCGGCCGGTCTTTATCTGCCATGGACATTCTCTTCCCTCATCCGGATTGAATGGCTACCCTCGCCGCATCCCCACTCCACCGGCGCATCGTTCAGGGCAGTGACCATGCGTCAATTCGCGCCACAGGGACTGAAAATCCGCGCGGATCGGCTGGATCAGCTTGATCCGCGGTCCATTCTCAGGGCAGCATGTAGGTCGTATCGATGTCCATCTCCTGCTGCTCTTCGAAATGCTGCACCTGCTTGTTGTGAATCGTGTCGAGGACCTTTTTGGAGACGCCAAAGCTATACGGCTCGCCACCCGTTTGTCTTAGCTGTTCCATCACCGGCTCGGCTTCATATTCATCACAGAGGACAACCAGCGCGGCGTTGCCGGCGCTCAGTTTGCCTTCGACCGTCTGCAGGTAATCGTCCGTCATGCCCAGATCCCCGGCCGTCAGTGCCCCGGTTGCGCCGCCGACTGCGCCGCCCGCCAGCGTGCCTGCCAGTATGGAGAGGCCGCCCGTGAACGCCGCGCCGACCAGGCCCAGTGCACCGCCGATGAGGGCGCCACGTCCGGCTCGTCCGCCACCGTAGCGCTTGGCCTCAAGCTTGCCGTTTTCCTTTTCCACAAGCCGGCCCACGGAGCCGAGCTTGATCGCGTCGTCCCCCTTGTCCCAATCCATGAGTTGCTTGGCGGCGGCATCTGCGGCGTCGGCGGTTGGATAATAGGCTACAATGACCTGGTCGTTGAGGTTTTCGGACATGGTGGGCTCTCCTAATTCTTGGAATAAAACAGGGGCTCAGTGAAATTGCACTGTAAAATCACACTGCAGCCACATTTTCGTAGGTTGTTCTGCTTCGGCATTGTAGCCCCGGCCGCCTGATTCTGCAACCGGACCAAAAACTGCTTTCCGCTCCGGACGGGGAAATGGTACACTATACTCGTCAAAGGTGTGACCCTGAGCGCTGACACTATCACGATTTTCTAGTGAATTGCAGATCCGCGCCCGGCAGGATCGACGGCGCGCCATGGACAGCAGGTACCCTACATCGTGACCGACTCTTCGCCTACGCCGCCCAACTCACGCCGGACCTGGCGGTATTGGGAACTTGCCCTCATGCTGTTCAGCAGCGTCGCGATCGTGGCGCTTTTCGGGCTAGCCCTGACCCGGGATCGCACGCGTGTCGCGTCCTTCTGGGCGGCGGCTACGGTCCAGGCGCAAGGTGAGGAGGCTGTCTTGGCCGCAAGCGTCCCGACCATGCGGGCAACGGCTGCGCTGGCTACCCTCCAAACCGAGCTTGGCGCAAATGCGACCGACGGGTCCGGTTCCGTGCCGCCCGCTTCAGAAGGAACCCAAGTGGCCCTGGCCGACAGCGCAACCCTAGAGGATGCCCCGAGCCGATCGACGGACACGCTCTCGACCGAGCCCACAGTACAAAGACCTGACGTGACGGCTTCACCGCAAGGAAGTGCGGCAGAGGCGCCTGTCATTCCGGCCGTGAACGCCGGGGAAGAAGCGGCCGCTTTATCCGATACAGCCGCCGATACAGCCGCCGATACAGCCGAAGATGTAGAGGCCGCCGTGGTGGCGGCTGTGCGCACAAAAGCGACGACTGGAGATAGCTTGGCGCAGACTGACGCCTCGATTACGGCCGCCGCAGATGGCGATACGCCTTTCAGGCTGCCGACGCCGACGCCCGTACCCACTCTTGTCGCCGGGCTCGCCACCACGCCTGCGCCTACACCCGAGATCGGGGATGCGGTCTCGATTACCTTCCCGGTGACGGGGACGGGAGCGATTACCCTCGCCACGCCGACTCCTGAGATCGGCGAGCCGGTCTCTATAACTTTTCCGGTTACAGGAACGGGGAGTATTACCGCGGCGACGCCGACGCCCGAGATCGGCGAGCCGGTCTCCATCACCTTCCCCATTACCGGAACGGCAAGCGTGACCACAGCGACGCCAACGCCTGAAATCGGCGAGCCGGTCTCCATTACCTTCCCCATCACGCAAGTCGCAGCGGTCGTCACGCCGACGGCTGTCGCTACCCGGACGCCTACACCTACGCCGGTCGCGACGCCGCAGCCGACCCCCGCGGCAGCGCCAACGGCCTCGCCCACGCCAGCAGCCTGTCCGGACGGGCGCAGCGGGGTGCTTGTCGCGGGCGCCAAATTTTACGCCGGTCCGCTGGTTGCCTACGATCAGGCGGCACGTATGGCGGTCACGCTGGTCGTCGATAACGTTCTCCCGGCCGACGTGGGCACCGATCGACTGAACCTCTACCTTTCGGACAGGGCCCAATTCACGCGCATTGTCGAGGAGGCAGAGCAGCCCCGAGAGAATCACATCGAGGCCGGCGTACGTTCCTCGGAGGCGAATGGCGCGCTCACGGCAGCCATCGGCCGTCCGGTGGGCGAGTTCTTTGTCACCATCGTCAACGACAGCGGCACGGACGCAATCTTCTGTTTGACCATTGAAAACGGCGCGTTAGAGTAGAGTAGCAGCGCCACGCACCCGACGCGACTGAGAACCTATCGCCGGCTGAGCCTGTCGAAGCCCGAGCCGCCCACCGACTGAGCCTGTCGAAGCCCGAGCCAGTCCCCGGCTTCGGCAACTGCCTACCGCCAAGAGCAAAGGATTCTGCTTCGGCCAACGATACTATGATTGACCGACACTAACCGCACTCAATGATCGGAGGATATCCCCCGTGAGCACCGATCCTATTGGCCAGTTAGAGAGAATTGCCCGTTTCACCCGCATCGGTATCTACATCGGCATAGCATTTACCATCCTACAGTTGTTCGCCCACGCGCTGCTCGTTGCCTATGCCGCGGGGTTCGACGGCGTTTTGGACGAGGCCGCCCGCGCCGAAACCAACGCATTTCTGGCGCTGGTGAGCTTCGTTGCCTTCATCCCCCAGCTGGTTGTAGGCGTGCCCTTTCTCCGCTGGTTCTATCTTGCTTACCGCAATCTTCAAGAACTAGAGCACACGCGGCTGCGTTTCATGCCGGGTTGGGCCGTATGGGGCTTCCTGATCCCCTTTGTCAACTATGTGCGTCCATACCAGGTCATGCGCGATCTGTGGCGCCAACTAGATATCGCGGCCAGCAACTCATTTTCGACGGCGATGCTTCCTCAGGCGCACCAGAGCAATCTGGTACGCTGGTGGAGTGCGTACGTAGCCTTCAACATCGTTGGCGCAATTGGCCGAGTTGCGGTTTCTTATGTGAATACCTTCGACCAGCTGTTCGTGGCCACGCTCTTTCTCTTTGCCGGGACGCTGCTGCTCTTCCCTGCCATCACAGCAACTCTCAGCATCCTGCGCGCGACCACCGCTTACGAGACTGCCTTGCTAAGCGAGTTGGGCGAAGAAGGCGCCCTCCCCGGAGCCGTGCAGGGTAACCTCTTGCAGGAGAGGGCTACCGCTTGATGCCAGGGCATCCGCCGTCGTTGGGCAAGCTCCGCTCCCTGAGTCTGTCGCAGGGCGGGGCATCACGTTTGCCGCTTTATCCGGTGCCCTGGAATTGACCTTTTTCGAAGACCGTGCTCGCGGCGAAGCGTTCGAGGCTGAACGCATCGATGGGCAGGGACGGCGCACCATCCAGCACCAGTTCGCTCATGATCTGGCCGACGCCTGGCCCCAGAGCAAAGCCGTGGCCGCTGAAGCCCGCCGCCAGGAGGTAGCCATTTAGTCCGGGCACCGATCCGAGAATGGGCGCCCGGTCCGGCGTCATGGCCAAGGTCCCCCACCAGACTTCTTCGATCGTCGCCTCGCCCAGGGCCGGAATCAAATCGACGCGCCGGGCCAGATAGGTCCGGATGTCGGCCTCCGTGGCTTCTTCGAAATCGCCGATGGGCCGCCCGACCGCGCCGATGTGCAGACAGCCCCGGGCATCCGGCCGGGCGTAGACGCCGGCGTCATGGCTGGATATGAATTCTGTGAACATGGTCGGCAGGGGTTCCGTGCGGCCGATAACCGTGCGCGAGGGGACAATCGGAATATCAAAGCCCAGGTCGTCGCGCAAGAGGGGCGTCCACGGGCCGGCAGTATGGATGATCAGGGGCGTTTCGATCAGCCATTCGCCCTCGTCATTCCGGGCGCGCACACCCGTTACCCGCCCGTCCGCGGTCTCGATGCCGGTGACTTCGGTTCGTTCCCAGACGGAAGCGCCCAGACGGGCTGCGGCCGCGGCAATGGCAGGGGTGACCAGGCGCGGATTGGCAACACCGTCAGTCGGGCAGTACTTGGCCCCGATGAAGCCCGGCGCCAGGAAGGGCTTGCGCCGGTAGAGTTCGTCCCGATACCACATCTCTACGGAGAGACCGTCGGCCAGCTCCTCGGCAGATTGGGCCGTGAGTTCGGCCAGGCGCTCCTCGGTCGCGGCCAGGCGCAGCGTGCCGCCCTGTACGTACTCCAGATCTGCCGCTACGTCCCGGCTCAGATTCTTCCAGACTTCGATGCTTTGCATGGCCAGCTTGCGCTCGGCCGATGTGTCGCGACACTGGGCGCGTACGCCGCCGGCCGCGCGGCTGGAGGCTTCAAAGCCGGCGGTTGATTTTTCGACCAGCAGGGGCCTAAGACCCCGTTTGGCCAGAAAGTAAGCAATTGAACTACCGACGATCCCGGCGCCGACAATGACGACGGGCGCGACGTTTTTGTGTGACATGCGTACCTCGCTAGTCTTGGTGCGGAACATACGCGTATGTACCCGAAATCAGGACTTGTTGGTTGCTGTGTAGAGATCCGGGCGACGGTGTTGCAGGGCCGGCAGCTGCCTGCGCACCCGGTCTTGGGCGGCATAGTCGATATCGGCAATGATGACACACTCGCGCTCAGGCGCGCGGGCCAGAACCGTGCCCCACGGATCGACGATCATGGCGCTGCCGAAGCAGCGCTTGCCGTCGCCGTGCTCGCCAATCTGGGCCGGTGAGACCATGTAGACTTGGTTCTCGATGGCCCGGGCCCGAATCAGCGGTTCCCAGTGATCTTTGCCCGTGTAGAGCGTAAAGGCCGAGGGGTGAAAGATGACCCGGGCGCCGTTGAGGGCCAGGGCGCGGTAGAGCTCCGGAAAGCGGATGTCGTAACAGATGGTCAGGCCCAGCATGCCGAGGGCCGTCTCGCACGTCACCATCTCTTCCCCCGCCGCAAAGCGAGACGATTCGTTCTCGGCCACGTGACCGGTCACGTCGATATCGAAGAGGTGGATCTTGCGATACTGGGCGATCAACTCGCCCTGGGGGTCGAAGAGCAGCGTCGTGTTCCAGGCTTTGTCACCCTCCGGAACCATCACCGGGATGCTGCCGCCGTGGAGTGTAATGCCGTGTTCACGAGCCTTGGCCGCGAGGAAATCGGCCGTGGGACCGGGGACGTTCTCCCGGCTGTTGCGCACATCAGCCGGCGTGCCCAATACGTTGAACATCTCGGGCAGCGCCACCAGGTCGGCCCCGAGCGCGGCGGCTTCGTCAATCAACGCCCCTGCTTTGGCCAGATTTTCCGTCTTGTCGGCTTGCGTATTCATTTGGACAGCTGCGATACGGTAGGTCATGGGCATTCGCCTCAATTCTGCAACTTCGGATCGAGTACGTCGCGCAGGCCGTCGCCGAGTAGGTTAAAGGCGAGCACGGTCACGAAGACGGCAATGCCGGGGACAATGGAAAACCAGGGCGCCGTCGTCAGATGGACGGTGCCGTCCCGGATCATCTGTCCCCAGGTCGGCGTGGGGGGCGAAACGCCCAGACCGATGAAGCTGAGGTTGGCTTCAATCCGGATGGCCGAGGCCGTCCAGAGGCTGGCCATGACCAGCAGCTCGCCCATCATGTTGGGCAGGATGTGGCGAAAGAGCATGCGCATCTCCTTGACGCCGACCGACCGGGCCGCCAGGACATGGTCCCGCTCGCGCAGGGCCAGGGTCGGCCCGTGGGCGATGCGGGCGAAGCGGGGCGAGATAACGATGGCGATGGCGATGATCATCTTGTCCAGTCCGCCGCCGAGCACGGCCAACACGAGAAGGCCGGTAATCAAATCAGGAAAGGCCAGGAGCACGTCCACGATGCGCATGAGAAAGGTCTCCACCGCGCCGCCCCGGTAACCGGCAAAGATGCCGATGGCGGTGCCAACTGTTCCGCCCATAAGCACTGATAGAATTCCGACCATGAGCGAGATTCTTGCGGCGTAGATGGTGCGCGAGAGGATATCGCGGCCGTAGTCATCTTGCCCGAGGGGATACTCGGCGGAAGGCGGTGAGAGGCGGTTGAACGTATCTTGCTTCAGCGGATCGTGGGGCGCCAACAGGGGCGCGAAGATTGCTACGAAAACGATCAGAATTACCAGTACCAGGCCCGCCACGGCCGCCTTATTCTGTAAGAACGTACGCCACATCCGCTCGCGCTGGCTGATGGTTTGGAGCGCTTGTTGATTGGCGTCAAGGGTTGTTGTGGCCATGGAAGCCTCTACAGGTTCTGGGTTGAGTATGCGTGGCCGGGTCGCCGTCAATCATAGCGCACCCGCGGATCGACCAGCCCGTACAGCAGATCGACAAACAGATTGATGAAGACGATGAGCAGGGCGTAGACTACCATGATAGATTGCAGCATGGTGTAGTCGCGCTGCTTCATCGCGCCCACCATGAGCTTGCCCAGGCCGGGGCGGGAGAAGACGATCTCGGTCATGACCGAGCTGCCGATCAGGCTGATGGTGAAGATGCCGATGATGGAAACGATGGGGATCAAGGCTGAACGCAGGGCATGGCGCACCATGACCGTGCGCTCGCCCAACCCTTTGGCCCGGGCCGTGCGCACATAGTCTTCGCTCAGAATATTGAGCATGGCCGAGCGGGTCATGCGCGTTACGTAGGCCGTCATGATCAGCCCCAGCGTCATGGCCGGCAGAACCAGGTGGTGGATGATGCTCATCGGATCGCCGGGCGTGCCCGCGCCCACCACGGGAAACCAATTGAGCCGGACGGAGAATATCAGGAGTAGCAGAATCCCCAGATAGAAAGCCGGCACGGAAAGACCGGCCAGCGAAAAGATGCGGCCGAAGTAGTCGAGTGCGGAATTGCGGCGCAGCGCAGTGAGGATGCCCAATGGCACGCCAAAGACGATGCCGACGAGTACCGACGCAAAGGTGAGCTGCAGCGTATAGGGCAGCACGAAGCGGATCTGCTCCGAGACCGACTTGCCCGTGATCAGTGAATTGCCCAGGTCGCCCCTGGCCACGCCGCCGAGAAATTCAAAGTATTGAACGGGCAGGGGCTTGTCCAGGCCCATCTTGGCCCTGAGCGCCGTGACGGCCTCTTCTGACGCATAGTCCCCCAGGGCCGCCTGGGCCGGATCGCCGGGCAGCACGCGCACGATCAGAAAGACTAGGGTGAGTACCGCCAGCAGCGTCGGAATGGCAAAAATCAAGCGACGAGCGATATATCGCAGCATAGGATTTTCTGTGGTTTTGCAGCCTTGCCAAAATAGAACGCAGGTTGAGCGGCCTTCGGCGTGAGACTTCGGCGTGAGACTTCGACGTGAGCTCAGTCGAACGCTCAGTCGAACGCTCTGGCGGATACCCGCGGATTGATCTGGCTGAAAATCTGCCTAGATTCGGTATATCCGCCCAATCCGCGTTCTATCTGATCGGTAGCTGGATCGTTACGATTTTCAGGAGAGAAACCGGGCTTCGGCGAGAAGCCCGGTTTCTGTTGTGGCTCGAGACCAGTACTACACTACGGGTTGATGGTCGTTGCTTCGGTGATCTGTGGGTTGAGGTTCATGATCGCGTTGAGCGGGTGGCCGTAGTCGACCTTGTCGCTGCGCGCGTAGACCTGATTCTGATACATGAGCGTGTGGGCAATCATGTCTTCCAGGATCTGGGTCTGGGCTTGCTTCCACAGCTCCACCTGGGCAGCCGGATCCGTTTCTGCCCTGGCCTGTTCGATCAGGCCATCGATCTGATCGTAGTGGGAGAAGTTCGTGTCCGGTTTGGCGCCGGTCACCACGATCGAATCCGAATCGTAGAAGCGGGTGAGATATACGTCGGCATTCGGGCGGAAGGCGACGTAGATTACGACAGGATTCACGTCTTCGCGGATCAAGCTGTGCATGCTGGAATGGTCCACTACGTCGACCTGCATGTCGATTCCGATCTCTGCCAACTGCGCCTGCATGGCCTCGTAGGGCTTGCGGTAGGCAGGCATCTCGGAGGAGACGACCGTAAAGGAGAAACCATCTCCAAGACCGGCTTCAGCCAGCAGTTCCGTCGCCCGGGCCGGATCATAGCTATAGTCCAAGCCCAGTTCCATCACTTCTTCCTCGGTCAGCCCGCCATCCATGAACTGGGCGGGCACAGGGGAAAAGACGTTCTCGGCGATGGGCGAGCCGAACAGGGCCAGCATCTTGTCCCGATCGAGTGCGTAGGCGACGGCCTGGCGCACGGCCGGATTGTCAAAGGGTTCCACGCTCGTGTTGAAGTGGATGGTCGCGACTTCGCCGACACCGAAAACGTCGACCGTCAGGCCCTCTTCCGCGTCCAGGGCCTCCACCCATTGAATTTCATCCAGCCCGGAGATGACGTCCAGCTCGCCGGCCCGCAAACCCAGCTCGCGGCTGCTGATGTCGGGCATGTAGCGGACTTCCACACCGGCCAGATTGGGCGCGCCCCGGTAATAGTCAGCGTTGGCCGCCAGGGTCACCCGATCTTGGGGCGTGTAGCTCTCAAACTTGAAAGGGCCGGTGCCCACGGGGTGGGTCTTGAATGCTTCGTCGCCCATGGCCTCGATGGCCTGGCTACAGACGATGAAACCGCCGGCATAATCGGCGATCTTGGGCAGGAAGAGGACGGGCGACAGGGGCGTGTCCATGGTAATCTGGACGGTGTAGTCGTCGACCTTCTCCACGGTCATGCCGTCATATTCGCCGGCGAAGGCGGAGCGATCGGGGTTGGCCGACTTCTGTAGCGAGTAGACGACATCGTCGGCAGTCAGCTCATAAGCTTCCGTCTCCGGTCCCGCATGACACATGACGCCTTGCTGGAGTTCGAAGGTCCAGACCTGCTTGCCGTCATCGGTCACTTCCGGTTCGGGAATGGCGACGGCCAGGTCCGGCTCGATGTTGGGCGCGTCCCCGGGCGCATAGCGGACGAGGCCGTTGAAGATCATGCTGACGACCGCGCGATCCTGGGTGCCCGACGCGAAGT
>CAYZLP010000088.1:0-10586 GCA_964478635.1 uncultured Caldilineaceae bacterium | reverse complement strand
TGGGCTTCCAGGGACCAGCGGCTGTCATAGTCGAGCAGTATGGCCACTTCGGGGCGGGGACGGGTCGCGTCGAGCGCGCTTTCCAGGCGGCGCAATTCCTGGCCGATGGCCTTGGCTTCCTCGTAGCCGGCCGTGGGCCGCCCCGCGTTGTCGAGGAGGCCGCTGTGGTACTGCTCGCTGCCGGCCAGGGCCTGGCGCCAGCGGAAATAGACGATGCCGTCCGCGCCGTGGCCGATGGCCTGGTAGGTCTTCAAGCGCACGAAGTTGGACGGCGTGGCCGGGTTGTACGCGCTCCAGTTTACCTGGCCCACCTGCTGCTCCATGACCCAAAAATTGCGCTCCATGATGCCCCACATATGGTCGTGGGCCGCGGCAATGGTTGCAGGCGTGGCGCCGTGGTGGTGATAGTTGTCCCAGGTCACGAAGTCGAGCTTGCGGCAGAGATCGTAGTAATTGAGCTGGGGGAAGAAGCCCATGAGATTGTGGTTGACGAAATGGTCGGGGCAGGTCCGGCGCAGAATATCGATCTGCATCTCGTGGTAATCCCGCCACGAGTCGCTGCTGAAGCGGTAGAAGTCCAGGAGATGGCTGGGGCTGCGCTCGGCGGCCGAAGTGGACGGGACAGGGATCTGCGTCCATTCATAATAGCCCTCGCCCCAGAAGGCCGTGCCCCAGGCCGCGTTCAGGGTCGGCAGATCGCCGTAACGGGTGGCGAGCCAGCGCTGGAAGGCCCCAGTACAGTGCTCACAGTAGCAGCGGGCGGTGTCGTGACAGCCGAACTCGTTGTCGGTCTGCCAGCCGATGACGGCCGGATGCTGGGCAAAGCGCTCGGCAATGGCCTGGCTGATGATGCGGCTGCGCTCCTGATAGACCGGGTGATTGGCGCACGCTTCCCGCCGGGTGCCCGGACCGTAGCGGCGACCGTCGGCCGTCACCTGGGTGATGTCGGGATGGGCGGCCAGGAGCCAGGGGGGCGGCGTGGGCGTGGGCGTACAGAGCACGATCTGCAAATCGTGGCGGGCCAGCACGTCGATGGCCCGTTCCAGCCAGGCAAAATCGAAGCGATCCGGCTCCGGCTCCATCAGCCCCCAGGCAAACTCGGCCAGGCGCACGACATTGAAGCCTGCTTCGGCCATGAGGCGGGCGTCGGTCTCCCACCGCGCCTCGCCCTCCTCCAGCCACTGGGCCCACTGCTCGGGGTAGTAATCGCAACCAAAGTACAGAACGGGACGGGGCATCGCGTAGCTCTCCAAGATGGCGGGCGTCGTCGGCCGGGAGCCGGTTCGATGCCCAAGTGCAATATGGCGACGAATGGAAAGCGGGAGGAGTGACTGACGGACAATCGCGTCCCGCCCACAACGCCCACTGCGCCAATCCTGTACGAGTCTATCACAGGGAGTTTGCTGGGGCTAGTCAGGCAAAGCCCTTGACAGCCAATCTGCCCGGTGCTATGATGTGCCCACAGCTTATTTCACTCAATGAAAAAAGGCGCGTATGAGCGGCTTTTTCCGGGGCAATCGTGAACTCGTCAGGGCCATGAATCGCACGTTTCTCCTCAACGCCATCCGGCGCGAGGGAAAGATTTCGCGCACCCAGCTGACGGAGATTTCGGGCCTCAGCGTCGGCGCTGTCTCCGGCATCGTCAACGAACTACTCCAGAATCAGTGGGTGCTCGACATCGGTGAGGGCGACTACACCGGTGGGCGGCGTCAGACAATGCTGCGCCTGAATCCGGAGGCCGGCTACGCCATCGGCCTCAAGCTGATGGAGAACCGCATCGCCAGTGCGGTGACGAACTTTGAAACGACAGTGCTGGCCTACGATGACTATCGTTTTCCTTTTGAAGAAGATCCAGCGCGGCTGGCGATCATTCTAGCTGATACGGTCCAATCAAGCATCGCTCGCGCCGGCATCGAGCCGGCACGCTTCTTTGGTGTGGGTATCGGCGTGGCGGGCATTATCAACAGCCAGACGGGCGTCGTGCGCAACTCGCCCTTTTTCGGCTGGCGCGACGTCCCACTGGCAGAGATCGTGGGTCGTCACACCCACCTGCCAGTCTTCGTCGAGAATGACGTCAACACGCTTACCCTGACCGAACAACTCTTTGGCGTGGGACGTCGCTACAACGACTTTATTGTGGTGACAATCGGTCGCGGCATCGGAATGGGCATCGTGATCGACGGTCGGCTCTATCCCGGCGCCAATGGGGGAGCGGGCGAATTGGGTCACACAACGCTGGCAGGTAACGTAATCAGCGAGCGCCCCGGCTACCTGGAGGAATTGGCTGCGGACCCGGGCGTTTTGCGGGCCGTGAATGCCGGGCTGCCGAATGACAGTCCGCGGTATGCCACTCTGGAGGAAGTCATTGCGGCAGCCCAGGCCGGCGATCCGGCGGCCCGGGCCGCATTGGCTGCCAGCGGGGAGCGGGTAGGCATCGCCATCGCCAATGCGGTCAATCTCCTGGCGCCGGAATTACTCATCGTCAGTGGCGAAGGGGTTGCGGCGGGTCAATACCGTCTCGATCCGATGGTTGCGGCGCTGCGCCGCCACTGTTTTGACGGTCTCTTCGATGATTTGGAGATCGTGATCCGGCAAACAGATGATCAGGCGTGGGCGCGCGGCGCAGCCAGTCTGGTCATGAGCAAAGTGTTCGCAGCGCCTGCGCTGCAGGTAGGAATCCATTAGGCATGGGTCTCTTGGCCGATGCTGCGCTCACTGTGCAGTGACATATGGTCTCTTGATTGGGGTGGAAAACAGCATGTCCGGTGTTCACGGGTGGCAAAAATGGAAATGGGTTCTTTTCTTTCTGCTGCCGAGCGCCGTCGGACTGGTCATCTTCGTGATCTACCCGATCATTTCTTCATTCTGGTATGCTTTTCAGGAATGGAATCTTCTGACGCCGCCCGAGTTTGTCGGGCTCGCCAATTTTCGTGCGCTGCTGATAGACGATGAGTTTTGGCGTGCGTTCGGCTACACCCTTACCATGATTGCCCTCTATTTGCCGGCGGTCTTCGCGCTTGGTCTGGCACTGGCGCTCTTTCTAAATGAGAAGTTGAGCGGCATTTTACTGGTCCGTACCGTGAGCTTCCTGCCGGTCGTTGCGTCTTGGGTGGTCGTCTCAATCATCTGGAAATGGCTCTTCAATCCTGCCTACGGGTTGATTAATTACGGCCTCGGTCTGGTGGGCATCGAAGGGCCCGCCTGGCTCTATGAGCCGGCCACGGCCGTTGTGGCCATCGTCGCCACCAGCGTGTGGAAAGATGTTGGCTACATCGCCCTCCTCTTCCTGGGTGGTTTGCAGGGGATCTCCGAAAGCTACTATGAGGCCGCCCGGATCGATGGGGCCGGTCGTTGGCGCTGCGTGCGCAACATCACCCTGCCCCTACTAACGCCCACCATGTTTTTCGTCCTGATTACGCTGCTGATCAACTATTTCCAGATGTTCGAGCAGGTCTGGCTCATGCCCATGCCGGACAGCGCGGCCGACCGTCAGGTTGAGGTGATTGTAACCGAGGTGGTCAAGAACGCATTCAGCTACGGGCGGATGGGCTACGCCTCGGCAATGTCATGGGTTCTCTTTTTGATTATCTTTCTCATCACCTTTGTGCAGCTCCGGCTGCAAAAGCGTTGGGTCTATTATGAAGCGAACTAGTCATTTGTCCGAGTGGCTTTACCGCCTCTTTACCTACGCGGTGATGCTCATGCTCATCGTCATCATGATTCTGCCCTTTCTGTGGATGGTCAGCACATCGCTTAAATCCCAGGAGTACATCTTAACGGCAACGCCCCAGTTCATCCCTAGGCCGATATCTTTCGAGAGTTATGTCATACTCGTTGAGCGACTGAACGTCGGTCGCATCTTTTTCAACAGCCTCTTTGTCGCGGTGCTGGGCAGCGCAGGACAGATTCTGGTCGCGGCCATGGCGGCTTTTGCCTTTGCGCGCATGGAGTGGCGCGGTCGGGATACGGTCTTTCTCCTTTACTTGGCGACCATGATGATTCCGGCCGTGGTGCTGGTGCTGCCGCAGTTTGCGTTGATCCGCACCCTTGGCTGGGTCAACACCTATGCTGCCCTCATCGTGCCGGCGCTCTTCAGCGCATTTGGCACCTTCTTGCTGCGCCAGTCCTTTCTGGCGCTCCCGGTCGACTTTGAAGAAGCCGCCTTTGTGGAAGGAGCCAATTATCTCACGATCTTCTGGCGCATCGTCCTACCCCTGTCCCGACCTGCACTTGCGACCCTAGCCATCTTCAGCTTCATGGGGCTTTGGAACAGCTACCTGTGGCCCCTTTTCGTGGCGCGAAAAGAGACCGTGATGACGCTGCCGGTTGCCCTGGCCACGCTGCAATCGGGGCCCCGGGCTTTGACCGAATGGAATGTCGTCATGGCTGGCGCGGTCGTGGCAGTGCTGCCAATCCTGCTCGTCTATCTGTTTGCCCAGCGCTGGTTTGTCCAGGGCATCGTTACCAGCGGAATCAAAGGCTAAACGAGTGAGTCCGCGGCACTTTTTTCGGGAGTAGCGATTTTCTACATGCCGTCGTTTGCATACTGTCAAGCTGTATCAACTCAACCAGGAGGAAGTTCCCATGCTGCGCAAATTGAATCTGCCGTTGCTCCTCATCATTCCGCTCATCGTGTCTCTGCTGATCGCCGGCTGCGCCGTGCCGCCGGCTGTGGAGCAGGCACCTGCCGAGGCAAACGAAGCCGGTCAAGCCGGCGAAGCCACTGTACGTTACTTCACTTTTTCGGCCGCACCGGATCACGTTGAGGATCTGGATGGCCTTGTCCAGTCCTTTGAGGCCCAGAATCCCGGCATTCAGGTCGAGGTGACGACGGCGCCTTTCGATGACTATTTCACGCTGCTTCAGGCCGATGTGGCCGGCGGCGACGCGCCGGATGCGTTCGAGCTGAACTACGAAAACTTCGTCACCTATGCGGAAAACGGCGCCCTGATGGACATTAGCGACTATCTCAGCGCCGACACGCCCTTCTATCCCCGTGCCCTGGAAGCGTTCCAGTACGAGGGCGGCCAGCTTGCCCTGCCGGAGACCTTCTCTACCGTGCTCCTCTTCTACAACGCCGATCTCTTCGATCAAGCCGGTCTTGAGTATCCGACGGAAGAGTGGACCTGGGACGACGCCATTGCGGCGGCGCAGGTCATCCGCGGATTGGGCGAGGAGACATGGGGCCTCTATTCGCCCGTCCAGTTCTGGGAGTTCTATAAGAAGGCCGCCCAGAACGGCGAGTGTCGGTTCTTTAACGAAGACATGACCGAATCAACCCTCAATTCACCCGCGTGCGTAGCAACCCTGGAAACCATGAAGAGCATCCTGGACAGTGGCGTTATGCCGACCCAAGCCCAGCTCTCGGGCGTCTCGGATTCCGAGCTCTTCCTGAGCGGCAATCTGGGCATGCTCGTGACCGGCATCTGGATGTTCGATGCCTTCCAAGATGCGGATTTCGCCTGGGATGTGCAGTTGGAACCGGCTATGAATCAGCATGCCCACCACTTCTTCGCCAATGGCGTTGCAGTTTCGTCCACGAGCGAGAATGCCGAAGCCGCGGCCAAATGGGCTGAATTTCTGACCGGAAGCGCAGAAGCGGCCACGGTACGCGTCGACACCGGCTGGGAACTGCCCGCCCTGGATCAGCCGGAGTACTTCGAAGCCTATCTTGCCAAGACGCCGCCGGCAAACCGGGCCGCCGTCTTCAAAGCACTGGAAAGCCCCGTGACGCCCCCGGTCATCGCCCGTCAGAATGAGATGCAAGACGCGGTAAACGACCTGATCAGTAGGGTTGTGGATGGTGAACTGACGGCCCAGGAAGCGCTGGATCAGGCCAAGGCCGCCCTGGATGAACTAATCCAGTAAAGCACGCTAACCAGTGCGCAGTCAGAAACCGAGTTTTTCTTGATGATTTGACATGTGTCGCCTTGTCTGGAAAAACTCGGTTTCTCTGAATCCGCTTTCCATGACTATACGAAACGACAGCACGACATGATTGAACTCATTCATACGCCCTTTGGCCTCGAACACCCCTACGAGCAATTGCCGGAAGAACGCCGGCCGCGGCGGCCCCTGGCGGGAGAGCCCTTCACCGTGGGCGTGGTTACGCGCCCCCCCGACAGAGTTCGGCAGGTGACCGTTCATGCGCAGCTTGACGGTGCTTTGCCACAACAATACGCGGCGACGCTTCTACCTGACTGGCAACCGGAGATGGAAGAAGGCGTCGGCGCTGAGTTCCTAGAGCGACGCGTGCACGTCGAACAGGATGTCTGGCAAACTGAACTGATTGCACCACCGCTGGGACGCTCCTTGACTTACTGGGCCGAGTGTGAGGGAGCGCGCACGTCGACCTTTGTGATCCGAGGCGAAGCATGGGTCGCGGACGGCGGCTGCACGATCGACCCCCACGGCAGAATGACGGTCAGCCGGACCGCCCCGCTCATCGAACAAGGCCAAAACCTGCCCCGGGTGCAAGCCGTAGAATGGTTGACCAACGGCCAGGCAGCCCGCCGCGTGCGGCTGACATTTGCCTGCGCCGACGACGAGCGCTTTTACGGACTGGGTGAACGGTTCAATGCGCTGAATCAGCGGGGCAATGTGCTGGACATTCGCTGCTATGAACAGTACAAGAGTCAGGGAAAACGTACCTATCTGCCGGTCCCCTTCTTGCTCTCCTCCCGGAACTACGGCCTTTGGGTCGAAAGCAGCCGCTGGATGCAGTTCGACCTGGCAGCCTCGGAACCAGGTCGCTGGAAATTGGAGGCCGATCTGGGCACCGACTCTAGCCTCCATTTGACCTGGCTGCAGGACGATGATCCATTCGCAATCGTCGGGGCGTTTACGCAGTTGACGGGACCGGCCGCTCTGCCCCCGGCCTGGGTGTTTGGCCTCTGGATGAGCAGCAACGAGTGGAATAGTGAAGCCCGGGTGCGTGAGGAGGTCGAAACCTCCCTGGCCCACGGGATTGTTCCCGGTGTCATCGTGATAGAGGCGTGGAGCGACGAAGCGACGTTCTACATCTGGAACGACGCTGCGTACGAACCCAAACCCGGCGCGGCGTCCTTCCGCTATGCCGATTTCACCTTTCCTGCCCAGGGGAAGTGGCCGGATCCCAAAAGCATGGTCGATTGGCTTCACGCCAAAGATATCCGCATATTGCTCTGGCAGATTCCCGTAATGAAGGCAGCAGACGGCGCCAATCTGCAGCACGAGAACGATCGAGCGCATTTCCTTGAAGCGGGCTATGCAGTTGCCGATCCGGACGGTTCGCCCCACCGGATTCGACCGTTTTGGTTTCGCGGTGGTGAAATCTGGGACGTAACCAATGCAGAAGCCCGCGCCTGGTGGATGCAAAAACGAGCCTATCTGGTGGACGAACTGGGCATAGACGGCTTCAAGACCGACGGCGGTGAACACCTATGGGGTGAATTCACCCGCTTCGCCGACGGCCGCAGTGGTGATGAAGTGTGGAATGATTATGCCAGGCTTTACAGCCAGACTTACTTCGACTTCATCAATCGGCGCAGCGGCGTGGCAGCAACGGACGACCTTCAGGCGGTCACTTTCAGCCGGGCTGGTTTCACCGGCTCGCAACGCTCACCCCTGCACTGGGCCGGCGACGAGAACTCGACGTGGGATGCCTTCCGCCATTCCGTCCTGGCAGGGCTGTCGGCCGGAATTTCGGGCATCCCCTTCTGGGGTTGGGATTTTGGCGGCTTCAGCGGCGAAATCCCGTCCGCCGAGCTATATTTGCGCGCCATGGCCATGGCTACCTTCTGCCCGATTCTGCAATACCATGCGGAATACAACGCCCATCGCAAACCCAACCGGGACCGAACGCCGTGGAACATCCAAGCGCAGACAGGCGATGGGCGCGTCATTCCAACGGCTCGTTTCTTCGTTAATCTGCGCCACAATTTGCTGCCATACATCTGGCAGGAAGCGCAGTACGCGGCAGCTACCGGGCAGCCTGTCATGCGCAGCCTGCAGGTGCTTGATCCGGCTGCCTCCGCGTATGACTATATGTTCGGGAGAGACTTGCTGGTGTCACCCGTTGTCGAGGCAGATGCGAAGCGGTGGCCCGTCTATCTGCCGGCAGGGCGCTGGCACGACTTGTGGACAGGAGAGCCTTATACCGGACAAAAGACGGTGACAGTAGAAGTGCCCATCGATCGCATTCCTGTCTTCATCCGTCATGACGCCAAAATCCCCGCCAATTTGGCTCCTTCTCGGCGCCTTGGGGATGCCGTCGAGCCTGTGCACGGTAGCACCCCGGCTGCCAACGCTTGGTTGACAGCCGGTAAATTCGAGGATTAGAACGGTCTACTCAACAACCTGGGGAGCAAACGTCCCAATAATCGCGGCAAACTCCTCGGCTTTTTCGTCACGCTCGCCGGCCTCGGTTACCAGCGTCAAGAGATAGAGTCGCTCCTCATACAGCAGGCCGACGGCCTGGAAATAGAGCGGCGCGCCGACGCCCACGGCGCTCAAGTCGGCCACGGCTTCGGCCTGGACCGCGGGCAGGCCGTTGACCGGCGTGGTCTCAATCCGCTCCACGGTCACGTCGCCCACCATGGCGCCGTTCTGCTCCAGCCAGCCGGTGACCAACCCCGCCACGTCTTCCGGCGTCATGCCGCTCGCGTCCACGGTCGAGACGTTGAGGATCGTCGGCAGGCCGCCGAAGATCATGCCGGCCAGATCGGTTGCGGCTACGATGCCCACACTTTCGCCCGCCGGCGTCTCCAAAAATTCGAAGAGGGGCTGGAGTTGCCCCTCCATACCGGCCCGCCCCACCATGGTGCGGAACTGCTCGCTGCGCAGATCGATCTGAGTCCAACCGGGCGGCAGGGCCAGGCCATAGCCACGGGGTCCGTCCGTCACCGGCCGATAGTCCGGGGGGATGACCGTTACGGGCGAGACTTCGGCTACGGTCACGGCCGACTCCGCCTCACTGGCATCGGCATCCGGGAGCGGGGCTGTGGTGGCCGTGGCCGGGATGGCCGTCGGGGTGGGCGGGGGCGTCGGTTCCGCGCGCGGACGCCGTCCGCAGCCGGCCAGCAGCAGGGCAAGGGCCAGGGCAAGCAAAGCGGCTCTGGTGAATGAGATCGAGCGGCGGGTCGGGCAGGAGGTAGTCTTCAACATGGTTTCATCCCCACTATGGTTCACAGCGGCAATAGCCGCGCCGGCTACAAGCGTAACTTGTCGCGTAAGAACAAGTAAACTGCGTTGGTATCCCGATCGCCCACCAGCATGCCGCCGGGGAAGGATTGGTTGACGGCCGGGAAGGCCCTGGGTTGGGTTGCCGTGGCAAAGCCGAGGGCAGCCTGCCGCCGGGGCTCGGCCCAGAGACGCCCAAACGCGCCTTCGGGTTGGAAAAGATCGGCAGCGGGCGGCGGGAAATCGCCCGTCAACGGCGGATCGCCGGGTTGCCAGTCGCTCACTGTCCGCTCCCACTCCTGGTTCAGATCATAGTATATGAGGATGGCGGGATCGTTGTCCAACTGCAGCATAAAGCCGTACTCAAAGCGCAGCAAAAGACCGGCAACTTCATTCCCATCTCCCGTGGGACAAGTGAAAGATTGGGCAATGCCGCTCTCAAGGCCGCGCAGGTAATCGCTAAAGAAAGGATCGACCAGACTGGCGCAGCTGGAAATCTGGGGCGCCAGGGTCGGTGTGGGCGTGGGCTCGGGGAGCGGCGTGGGGGGTTCCGTAGGGATTTCCGTCGGCGTTTCTACCGGCGTTTCCACCGGTACTTCTGTTGGCGCGTCCGTAGGCGCGGCTGTGGGCACGGCTGTAGGCGCCGAGGATGGGGCTTCCGTCGGGAAGGGCGTCGGCGAAACAGGCACGGCTTCGTCGGGCGTTGCCGCGGCCGTCGCGTCCGCGCCGGTGGATGATGGCGTCGCGCCTGCGGGCACGACGGCCGGCGCCAGAATCGTGGGGCCCTGGGGCGGCGGTGCGCCGCTGCCCGGCGGCCACACGCCCGAGCGCACGACCAGGCCGGCGAGGGCAAGCCCCAAGAAAAGGGCCCCGATTAGGGCCAGGATGCCCAGCCAGTTGACCCGGCGGCGCGTGCCGGGCCGCGCCAAGTGACGCGGTTCCAAGCCCCTGTCAGCGGCCGGTCGTTCCGTCTCCGGTTGAGGGGCGGGCACGATAATACTCCCGGTCGACGGCGGCGTCGCTGGCTGACCCGACGGGGCCGGCAATGCCATGGTTGCTGTGCCGGTGGCGTCGGCAGGCGCTATCGCGGCTGGACCGGCGGAAATCCGCGGATCGGCTACACCGGCGATCTGGGCCAGATCGTGAGCCATGGCCGCGGCGGCAGGGTAGCGTTCATCGGGCGCCTTGGCCATGCTCTGGCGCAGCACGTCCACAACGATGGGCGGCAGCTGGCGCAAAATGGGGTCGGGGATGCGCAAGGGTTCGTACACATGGGCGTAGAGTATCTGGGTGGTCGTGCCCGCGAAGGGCAGTTGCCCTACCACACAGCGATAGAGAATGACCCCCAGCGCGTAGAGATCGGCCCGCCCGTCGATCTGGCGGCTGCCGGCGCACTGTTCCGGCGCCATGTAGGCCGGCGTCCCCAC
>CAYZLP010000087.1:0-10619 GCA_964478635.1 uncultured Caldilineaceae bacterium | reverse complement strand
CCCCTTGGCCGCCGAGCAGTTATTGCCTTCACGGATGGGCAAGATCGGCTGCGCGCTGAGAGCAATGAACCCTGCAGTCAGCGCAGTTATGGCGATGTCGTCAGCGCCGCTGCACGTAGTGAAACCCCCATCCACACCATCGGCATTTTCGCGCAGCGGGGAGACATTGACGAAAATGAGTTGCGGGGCATGGCGCGCGAGTCGGGCGGATTTTCGGCCATCGGCTCACGCAACCAGGTCAGCGGCCTGTTCAATGAGATCTTCCGCGGACTTGGCGTGCAGTATGTCGCGCGTGCAGCGCTAAAACCCGGGAAGGGCAGCCAGCGCGCGATCCTGGCGGTCACGCCGCGTGGCGCCCCGAACTCACTGTTGGATGCGTTTGAGTTCGTCTCTTCCAAAGACTATGCAACGCCGCCGCCGACGCTGCCGCCGCCAACCAGCACGCCCTTGCCGGATATCGGCGTGCTCATCGAGAGCATCATTCAGGATGGTTCACGGGGCGTCTATGACGTCACCTTGAATGTGTCGGATCCAGCCCTGGTCGATCGCCTGCTCATTACGGTCGAAGAAGACAGCGGTCAGCAACGCTATAGCAACGAGATTGTCATCCAGGATTCACCGGTCCTGGCCGTACAGGTTCCGGCCGCCAATCTCCGGGATGGTCGCGAGTACACCATCCGGGTTAAGGGCGTACGGGGCGGAGAGCAGATTCCCAAACCTACAGAGCAGGCCGGCCTCCGGGAAGCGGATCCATTTGTGTTGGCGACCAAGACCTTTACCCATGAAATTCCCCCGCCGCCGCCGGTAGAAGTGGTCGTGCAGGCCGTCAACGAGCCGGACTTATTGGGCAATACCCTCACCTTTGAAGTGGGAATCAACGATCCAAGCCGAGTGCAAGTCATTCAGGGCGCCATATTCCGTGACAACGTGAAACTCACAGAATGGCGGGATGCCTATGACGGCCCCCTCGTTACCATCGAAATTCCGGACGAGATGATGGCGGCGGCCGGGATCACAACCTATCATGCCCAAATTTGTGCTGAAGTGGAGGGGGAAGAGGTCTGCTCGGAACAGTACGAATTCCCGTTCAATGCACCCGCCCCCCCGGGTTTCTTTCGACGAATTGGCATGGCTTTGCAGGAGAACCCTCTCATTTGGGCGCTCATCCTTGCCGTCATTTTCGGGTTGGTCGGTTGGCTTTTCTTCGGTAGACGGGGCAAGAAGGATCCGTTTACTTTGCAACAGACGCCTGTTGACCAGACCATGATTGGCCCTGCCATGGGTAGTGGCACGGTCAAGGGGGCAAAACTGCGCATTCGGGTAACGCAAACCCCGGCAGCGAGTGATCGGGTGGAACGCATCATCACGAAGTTCCCGTGCGTTATGGGACGTCAGGATAGCTGCGATATCAAGTTCATCGGCGATCGCCAAATATCGCGGAAACATGCGAGATTTCTGCTGGTAAATGAAGAGATTTTTATCGAGGATTTGGGAAGCGCCGGCGGGACATTTGTCGACAATGTCAAATTAGAGCCCAATGTGCGCCAAAAACTCAAGGATGTACAACCTGTACGACTCGGTGGTCAAACCAATATGGAAGTGCACATCCAGTATCATCAATAAAGACGACGCAGACGCTGAAATGCGGTAGGCCAACTTCGTCTATGTTCAAGAGCCATCCGGCGCACCGCACCACCGGAGGCGCCCCACTACCATCTTTCTTATATGGGACTCAACTTCACCCTCGTACTGCTATTGGCCTGGATTATTTTGCTGAGCGCAGTCGCGGCCTATCTCATTGCCGATCTCTTCTTCGGTCGCCGTCTCTTCACTTTTGGACCTATGATGGGACGATCGAAGTCGACCATCTTTGCGGATGCAGCGGATGCGACAGAGGTTGGCAGCGCCGGCCTTGTCGGCGGTTACCTAATCGCAGAGGAGAATATGTCCGGGTTCCCGCTCCAAATCGACCTTTACACGGACCGGGACATATTTATCGGACGCAGCAAGCGTGAATGCGACGTTGCGTTGCGGGATATCACAATCTCACGCCGGCATGCGCGGATTTCTTGCGACAATGGCGAGTTTTATCTCGAAGACCTTGGCAGCAAAGGTGGCACCTTTGTGGGGCAGCGCCGGCTGCGCCCGGACCATCGCCACCATCTACAGTCGGGTGAAATCGTTCACTTCTATACTTTCGGCTATCGATTCGAGTACGCCAATGAGCGAACGTATGTACCCGATCCAATGGGCACCCAATCGTAGGCCTGACGCAGTTCAAACTGAGTGGGCAAACCAGTTTTGCCGCGTGCGCTCAGGCACATCATGGCCTAGTTGTGCGCCCGTACCCTGACGAACAATGGACCTATCACACAAGACTCTTGGCCCCTATCGCATTGAAGAGGAAGTCGGTCGCGGCGGTATGGCGGTCGTCTATCGAGCCGTTGACACACGGACGGGAAGACCGATCGCGCTTAAAGTATTGGCTTCACATCTCGTTCACGACCCGGTGAATCAGCGACGTTTTCTGCGTGAAGGGCATCATGCCGCAGAACTGCAACATGAGAACATCGTCCGCATCTACGAAACCGATGAACTCGATGGCCAGTTCTATATCGCCATGGAGTTTGTGACAGGCGCCACGTTGGCGGATTATCTACGCCAGCAAAAGCGCAGGCTCGATGCCGACGAAGCCCTCCGCATACTACGCCAGGCGGCCAGGGGCCTTGATTATGCTCACGACCATGGCTTTGTGCATCGCGATATCAAACCAAACAACTTGATCATAGAAAATAGTCGCCGCGTTGTGATCACTGACTTCGGTGTTGCCAAGCTAATCGACACCGATCATACTGCATACACAATCGCCGGGACAACCGTAGGAACACCGGCCTATATGTCGCCTGAGCAGGCGCAAGGGGCCAAAGTGGACCGGCGCAGCGACGTCTACAGTTTGGGCGTGATCGCTTATTTGCTACTGACCGGCCGGTTACCATTTGAGGCCGACAGTCAGCCGGCGTTGCTTCACAAAATTGTGTATGAACCGCCCGTTCCAGCTGCAGAACTGAATCCGACCATCCCTCCAGGCCAGTTGTATGCCCTGGATCGTGTTCTGGCCAAATCTCCTCCGGTACGTTATCCAACCGCTGGCGCATTTGTCGACGCACTCGAAGAAGGCGCGTCATGGGTCCCCTCAAAGACCGATGAACAGATGCTGCGCATGGAGTTGATGAGTCGCCCCCCGAGCACGAATCAGGCGGTCGTTGCAGGTGACCGGAAGCGACACAATGCGGGGCTCGTCCTCCTCATGGTTGCTCTCTTGGCACTTGGGGGGCTCTTGTTTCTGCTGGCGGGGACCTCTTCTGTTCGGGAACTTGTCGGCGGAGATTCGTCTGCGACCAGCAATCCAATTATCAACTCGCTACGCCTCGTCACACTTGCAACTTATGAAGCGCCCGACGGGCTCTATACCATCAGTGCGCCCCGCGATTGGCCACGGACCATCCAGGAGACAGACGGAAGCCAACTCGTTAACATGGACGCGCCGGATCAACCGGCACGACTCTTCATCTGGCGAAGCGCCAGTCTGTTGGACAACGACGATACGCGTCTCCTTGCCAGCTTTGTGGACGAAACTGACCTGCCTTTCTCCGCCATTTCTCCACTTGAAGAGCGTGGGTTGACAGCGATCGACGAAAACGCCGTAGAACGACAGCGGTACACCGCAACGTGGCTTGGACGGCGCATGATCATGACCCTTTCCTCCGTGCGTGCTGAAGGATACGATATCATCATAGGCAGCATCGTCGATGAACGAGAGGCGGACACATTCTCGCCGCTGCACAACGCAATCGTGGAAAGCCTCATCCTTTACCCTGCGGAACTTGCTGAGGCTACAAATAAGCCAGTTGCTGGGTCAGCGACAAGCGCCGCGGCCGGTGTGCTGAACATCACGTCCACATCCAAACCTGCGCCCACGGCAACGGATACACCGCCGCCTTCCGCAACGCCTACGGACCCAGCCACGCCGACGCGTCGCTCGACCTCCACGCCCTTACCCACGCCAACGTCAACTGGCGCCGCGCGTGCGGCTGCGGTTGCAGTGGCACCTTCGCCAACTGCAACCGCCACGAACATCGCCACGTCAACAAAGACGCCAACGATGCCACCGACTCCTACCGCGACCGCATCGTCGACAACGACACCGACACCGTCAGTGACGCCGACCCCTAGTTCAACCCCAACACTTGCGCCAACCCATACCCCACAGCCCTCATCAACGAGAACGCCAACCCCAGCGCCTACCTCCACGTCGCTGCCTACGGCCACACCGATGAATACGCCTACCAGGACGGCAACGGCAACTGAAACGCCCACCGCAACGCCTACGGCCACGCCAAGACCGACCTCCACACCGCTGCCCACAGCCACGCCGACACGCAGGGCTACGGCGACCCCAACGGCAACGCAAACCAGGACGCCATCACCCACACCGATGGCTACGGCAACGCCTGTAGCAACGGCAACTACTCCGCCGACGGCAACGGCGACCTCGACGTCGCCAAGTCCAACCAATACACCGACCCCGCAACCGGCCGGTCCGCCCCCCGGTGCGGCTATCATTGCACTCGAACCTCTGGACACAACGTTGAGCGGACGGCGAACTTTTTCTTGGCAACCAAATAACATCACGCTGGCGGCCAATCAGTACTTCGAACTTGTGTTTTGGCCTGTCGAAAGCTCCGCCATGGCTGGTGGATTCGGACCGATAGGTTCTATCAAAACCACATCAGCCACGGTGGATCTTGATGCGGCTGCCGATTCCCTGCCTCAGTTGGATCGAAATCGAGATTACTACTGGGGTGTGCTATTGGTAGAACTTGAACCCTATCGTCGCATTGCGCATTTGGGGACCGGCAGTCAATTCCAGATTCCAGGCGCCGGTGGCGGAAGCAGTGGATCTGGTAGCGGAGGCGGCGGCGAACCGTGCCCTGGATGTGGCGGACGCTAAATGCCATGTTGGTTCTGAAGGTGGATTCTACCCGCTTCTGTGGACATTGAGATAGGGTTCAATGACTCTATGTGAGAAAGGACCACGAAGATGGGTAAGATCCAAGGCCTACGACCCACGCTACGACTCAATCAATCGAGAGCATGGTTCATTCTATGGAGTCTGAGATCAATCGACAAGACAGGCGCTTCCTGCAGATCGTGCGCCATTGCAGAATCTTTACGACTGACGGAGATTTGTTTATCATGTGATCTGTGCAAATCGCCGCCTGAGAACAGGGTGGGTCAATGAACTGCAAACTCCTGCTGTTTGCAGAAGTCCAAGTAACCTTATAGAGACTTCACTTGAACTTCGTACATTCCCGCCGGTTTCCGCTCTGGAGGAATGTACGAAGTTCAAATAATGCGACAATTAGCTCAGACCTGCTTTAGGAGCCTATCCGAAAATTCGGTTGTGAGTCCCGATGCTTCTCCAGCCAGCCTGTTTGCCACAGAGAATTTTCGGACAGATTGTTAACTATCAGCCATCGGCCAAATAGAACGCGGATTGAGCGGATTTGGCGGAGTCCCGTCGATCGATCTGGGTGAAGATCCGCGCAGCTTCGGTAAATCGTTCGACTGAGCGTTCGACTGAGCTCACGTCGAAGTCTCACGCCGAAGTCTCACGCCGAAGTCCGCCTCATCAGCGTTCCATTTTTGGCTTGGCTGTATAGATACACAGATTCTGAGTATGACCGCCACAAGATATCATGGAAATCACTCGTTCGAGTCGCATCTTTTTCCTGACGCTCGCAGTCGGCGTCATCATCCTAACGTTCCTGCTGATTCGGCCTTATCTCGCTTCGGTGATTCTTGCGCTGACGCTCGCCGTGGTTCTGGGGCCGCTGCACGAGTTCTATAGCCGCCATTTGGGAGGCCGCAACGGCATTGCGACGATCCTGACCATGGTCACGAGCGCGTTGGCCATCGTCGTACCGATTCTGGTGGGCATCGTGCTACTGACCGATTCGATTGCGGCATTCTCAACGGACCTGGCACAATTCGAGCAAACACAGGGTGTGCTATTGGAACAACGGGCCACCAACCTCCTCGAATGGATCCGCATAACTTTTCCAACCGATCGGATACCGCTCACAGAGGCGCAGCTTACCGCAGTGGTCCACGATGTTGTCGATCAGATGGAGGGGCGCCTTGCCCGTAGAATGGCCGAGATCGGCTTCTCCACATTCAATCTGATCGCACCATTTGTCATATTTTACGTGATGCTTGGCAGCATTCTCACGAACCATGAGCGCTTGATTGCGCTGGTAAAATCGATTAGTCCCATGGACGATACCATCGATCAGCTCTTCTTAAGTCGCATGGCCATCATGACCAAGGCGATGCTGAAGAGCATCCTCATTGCCGCCGTCGCGCAGGGACTGGTGCTGGGTCTGCTGATGGCACTTACCGATACGCCTCACATCCTGCCCCTGACCGCACTCGCCATGATTCTTGCCATATTACCCTATGGCGCAGCCCTGGTTGGGGTCCCTGTTGGGCTGATTCATCTCTTTGTGGGCAATACGTTTGAGGGCGTCTTCATCCTTCTGGGAAGTTTGACCTTTATCGCGGCCTTGGATAACCAGATCCGCCCCCTGCTCGTTTCCAAGGATGCATACTTGAATCGGGCATTTGTCTTCCTCAGCGTGTTTAGCGGAATAGCGCTCTTCGGGTTCATGGGCGTCGTTTATGGACCACTAATCATGATCCTATTCTCGACCACGCTTGAGGTCTATCTGGAATATTACCGAGTGGATACGCCAAATACTTTGGTCGAGTCAGCTGGCGGTTCGGATGGCACTGGCCTTGTATCAGAGCAGGAATAGACGGACAAGACACGGATGGTGTTGCGTCCGCTCGCGAAGGATTAGGCAGGACAGCACAGCGCCTCAGACATCCCCGGGGAGAGCCTGAGGCGCTGCGTGCTTAACCTTCCGCGAAGACCACCACGTTGCGGCGGAGATTCGGCACCTCTACCCTTGGTAGACTACCGGTTCATTTCCGCCGGGATTCCCTAGGGTCCTGCCGAAATAATCGGCAGATAGTAGGAGTTCTGCATCACAGCGGCAAAGGTTGCAACCTGCAGCGGGAAGTTGGGGTCATCAGGCAACAAGCCGATGGCGAAGACATCGACGATGTCGCCGTCGTCCAGCGTGAGAGCCGGCAGGTCCAGGGCAACGCCCGCGCAGTCAGTACCGGCCAAGGCGATGAGCAGGTCATACACACCAGACTCCAGCGGCAGATAATCGGTCACCTGCTTGTACTCCACGCCGGAAAGTATGGCCGTACCCGCGTCCGTGCAGATGTCCACGGCCGTGCTGCCAGGTGTGTTGGCGTCCGCAAAGGGTGCCAGATGGCCGATGCGCACTAGCGCGCCAGAGTCGGCCGGCGTCGTCTCATCTACCAGGGGCAGCAACTCCAACTCCCAACCATTGGCCCCGCCGATGGCCGCCACCGTATAGGCGCCGTTCGGCTCCAGCGTCGCCTTGCCCTCGATGGCTACCGTGTCCGTGCCGGTCGGGATGATCTGAATCGTCAGCTCAATCCCAGAAGGCAGCGATACGTCCTGGGCAATGTCGCCAAACTTCACATTCTCCAGCATAGCGTCCACGCCTTCACCCATGACCTTCACCGTCACGCTCGTGCCGTCCACATCCGCACCAAAGGGCGCAAAGTGCGCGACATTCACCGTCGCGGGTGGTGGGACAGGAGTGAAGCCGGTTGTGCTCGCAACCTGCAGCGGGAAGTTGGGGTCATCAGGCAACAAGCCGATGGCGAAGACATCGACGATGTCGCCGTCGTCCAGCGTGAGAGCCGGCAGGTCCAGGGCAACGCCCGCGCAGTCAGTACCGGCCAAGGCGATGAGCAGGTCATACACACCAGACTCCAGCGGCAGATAATCGGTCACCTGCTTGTACTCCACGCCGGAAAGTATGGCCGTACCCGCGTCCGTGCAGATGTCCACGGCCGTGCTGCCAGGTGTGTTGGCGTCCGCAAAGGGTGCCAGATGGCCGATGCGCACTAGCGCGCCAGAGTCGGCCGGCGTCGTCTCATCTACCAGGGGCAGCAACTCCAACTCCCAACCATTGGCCCCGCCGATGGCCGCCACCGTATAGGCGCCGTTCGGCTCCAGCGTCGCCTTGCCCTCGATGGCTACCGTGTCCGTGCCGGTCGGGATGATCTGAATCGTCAGCTCAATCCCAGAAGGCAGCGATACGTCCTGGGCAATGTCGCCAAACTTCACATTCTCCAGCATAGCGTCCACGCCTTCACCCATGACCTTCACCGTCACGCTCGTGCCGTCCACATCCGCACCAAAAGGCGCAAAGTGCGCGACATTCACCGTCGCGGGTGAAGCAGCCATGCGATCGCGCACGAGCACATCTACCGATGCCTGGTTGTCATCCAGGTCAGGTCCATTGGTATTCATGAATCCAACGCCAGAGCCGTCATAGGGAGCGGCGGAGTTTGCGTCGACCGAGTGGGTGACAAAGCCAAGGTGGTCGCCACAGACTTGCTTGTCTTCAGTGGCTTGGCCGAAAATCGTGTCGCTCATGGGAGCGCAAACTTCATCGCCGGCTTCGTTCAGGCCGTCATCGACGGGCAACACGCACACGCGATTGAATTGCACAGTACGTTCCAGGCTGTTCCAGTTGGTCTCGTCCAGCGTTACGGATGTCTTGTCGAGGGTCACTTGATCGTCTGCTTCGATGTTGATGGTTACGGGCCCATCGGGCTGCAGATCCAGCGTGAGCCAGTAGCAGGCGATCTGATTGGGCGTACCGTCTTCATCTACATCGGTGACTGCGAAAGACTCGGTAATCAGGACGTTGGCCGCCAAAGGCAAGCCAGTGGTTGATGTCGCCTGAAGCGGGAACTGAACATCATCTGGCAGCAAGCCGATGGCAAACACATCGACAATATCCCCGTCTCCGAGCGCCAACGCCGGCAGATCGAGAGCAACTCCGGCGCAGTCAGTGCCGGCCAATGCAATAAGCAGGTCATACTCGCCCGCGGGCAGGGCAAGATAGTCGGTCACCTGAGGAAATTCCACTCCCTCAAGAATAGCCACGCCCGCATCCGTGCAAATGTCAACGGCCGTGCTGCCAGCCGTACCAGCATCCGCAAAAGGCGCCAGATGACCGATACGCACCAGGGCGCCGGTATCTGCCGGCGTAGTTGTATCCACCAACGGCAAGAGCGTCAATTCCCAGCCGTTGGCGCCACCGATGGCAGCGACCGTGTAGGCAACCCCTGCTTCCAGCGTCACGGCTGCCTCGATGGCGACCGTGTCGGTGCCCGTAGGAATGATTTGAACCGTCAGTTCCACACCGGCCGGCAAAGATACACCTTTGGCGATGTCGCCGAATTTCACATTTTCCAATGCGGCATCGACGCCTTCGCCCATTACCTTGACTGTTACGCTCGTTGAATCGACATCAGCGCCGAATGGAGCAAAGTGAGCCACATTGACAGTGGCTGTTGCGGGATCTGCTTGGGCAAATGCAGTATGCTGGAAAATGCCCAAGAAACTCAGTGCGAGGAGCATCCCCCCTAGCACCGGAGTGAGCGACCGATACTGTATAGACCGTTTCATCATGCCTCCTTGGCATTCAGATGCGTTACCAAATCTTAGTTTCGCGATACGAATCACGGAAGGATGCAATCAGCCTATGCTGAATAGCGGCCACATTACGTATGGCTTCACCCAATTATCTCGACAAATGCCGTGCAATAGCTGTACGATCCCCCTATGAATCACCAAATGCGGCATCTGTGCGCCCAATCAGGGCGAGGCAGTTGCATACATCGGAGATTTGCCCGAAAATGACTAGGTGAGTTCTAAAAATCATGAGAGAAAACATGGAAACAGCACAAAGTCTACCTCAATATCTGGATGAGGCCACCGATGATCTAGTAGCTTGGTGCCACATGCAGCTGAGCCAACTCGAATCATCCTTTGCGGCTGCTCGACAGATCGTCACGCGCCTGGGGGCGACCTCAAACGGCAAACAGGCCGAATTTGGATTCTGGGCGCCCGAGCTGGACGTCGACGACAATCCGCCCGCCGTCTGGCTGGAAATCTTCCGGCTGGCCGATCACCTTGACGAGGGGCTGGAACGGCAAAACGTACGGTTTCACCGCATCCGCCTGCCGGTGAAGCGCTGCGGTCCCTATTTCTGGGCCGTTGTCACCCACACCCGACCGGGTACGCGGGATTCCATAGGCGACTTTTACTGGTTGCGCTACCGCGCAGGAGATGCCGCACCAGCGACGGATGCCGCCATCGTCCGCGATCCGTTGGCCGCCTCCGTCCCCTACGGCGCCTTCGGGCCGGCTGAGCTATATGACCTTGACGGCATGTTTGCCAAGCGGGCGGATGCCGACTATTTCGCCAATTTGCCCTTCGTGGCAGATAGTGGTGAACCACCCCGCGTCGCAGCGCCCGCCAACATCCTGCAGCTGCATCCCGGCACCTCTTCACCGGAGCAAAACCTGGCCGGAATCAGCCGCATTTTCCAGGAGGTCGGGCGCAAGTTGGCAGCTGGCGAATCGCTCACACCTGC
>CAYZLP010000086.1:0-10701 GCA_964478635.1 uncultured Caldilineaceae bacterium | reverse complement strand
CTGCGTCTTGTAGCGGTCCTCCACGAGCAGACAGTACGCGCCCAGTTGCAGCACGTGGCTGGCGTAGGGCGCAGGCGGCGCACGACCGCTTTTTACTTCGACCGGAATCCACTCCCCGGCCGCAGCGTCATGCACAAGGTAGTCGGGCCGTCCTACCAGCCCATAGCGCCGGCTGAGCAGCGGCTCGCGCACGGCCTCCTCCACGCCTGTATCCTCGTAGACGATCGTCCCCTCGGGCAGGCCGGACTCGTGCCGCACCTTTCGCGCATGGCGCAACACCAGCAGCGCAACGATAAACAGGAGTGCGGCCAGCAGCGCTAACCAGATCATGCGGCGCTACTGCGCTGCTGCGTCATCGCGTGACGCGCACAGAATGTCCCAGTGGCCGCGCTGACAGACTTCGTCCTTCTGATTGAGGACATCAAGCTTGAAATTGACGATCCCGCCACCGAGGCGAGGCATGGCTTTTGTCGCTTCCACAGTGACGCGCAGGCGCACGGTGTCGCCGATCATGACCGGTCTGGAGAACTTCCAATCCAGCCCGCGAAAAGCCAGTACCGTCTCTTCCATAAAGCCCAGGCGCACAGCCTGCCCGCTGGCGATGCTGAGGATGAGGAGACCGTGAGCGACACGCTGTCCAAATGGATGGGTCTTGGCGTATTCCGCATCGGTGTGAATCAGATTCCAATCGCCCGAGATGCTGGCAAAATTCACGACATCGGTTTCGGTCACGGTGCGTCCGACGCTTTCTACCGAGGCGCCGGTTTCAAACTCTTCAAAATAAAGGCCGCGCGGACGTGCGAGCGTTGCCATGGCGGATATCCCTTTCTGTGCTGGCGGAGAATGGAGCAATGAAGTCCGCTTTCACTAACCGTCTGCCATGATACCGCAGCCGCCACGCTACGACAATTGTCGCGCTGGAAAACAGGCTCAGGGTACATTGCGTCTTTGGGGGAGTTATGTCATACTTGTGCTATTGACAGCGCCGGCAAAATCGCTTCAATTTTCGTTTGAAATTGAACGGTGCGGCATTCATCAAAGTACCCGCTCGACGCTTCAGAATCAGGCGCCCAGGACCCCATGGATGCAGCCGTGCAGCCAGAAAGACATTTGACGCTCTGCCCAAAATTTGTTATCGTAGCGGCTACGATTAATAGACGCAGTCATCCGACTCAGTGGGCTCAATAAGCAATCCTCTAGATGGCGTCTCAGTTTTACCCGAGACACAGCTGTTTTTATTCTTCTTTAAATTCTCTGTTCGTCATCGTCAACGGCAAGGAGAAATTGTCCACATGAAAATGCAGTCACTGATGCCGAAAATTCTGTTTTTGGCGCTCGTTTTTGCCTTTGTTTTTTCCTTCGCAGCCGTATTCGCCCCTGCAGTCGCTCTGGCTCAGGATGCCCCCCCCGCAGTTATCACGGAAACGCCGCCACCGGTTTTCACTCCGACACCTACGCTGCCGCCTCCTCCAACGGTAACGCCGGAGCCGGTGCCGATTCCGGAGCCCATCACGGTTGTCTTGTTCGGCACAGGTCTGGCAGCGCTATCCGCGGCTGCCGCATCTCGCCGTAACAAAGAATAGCCATTTTCTTCGCCACACAATTCAAAGACGGCGCCGACTCGAGCCGGCGCCGTCTTTTCTTTTTCTTGCCGACAGGAACCGCGCACGCCCCTCATATAGTTATCTATTGCGTCGGTGTGACAGTCACTGGCATGACGAAGTCCGGCTGACCAGACCCGTTTGTGCCAGTGACTGTCACACCGGCGCAATTACTATTCTCTTATGAATCCGGGGTTGGTCCGTGCCGTCGCCTACTGATAACAAGAGAAACTCACCATAACCTTTAAGCCATCTGAGCCGTCTACGCTTCATGCAGGATCGTTGCAAAAGGAAGTTTGACGCGGCACGGCCTGCAGGCATCGGTTTTCCCTGCCCCAACATGCGAATGAGAAGCATGACGAGCGCGGAACCGTCCAACGGGGGGTGGACGGGCGGCGTGTCTTCATACGATTTGGAACAAGAAAGAAATCGAATATGTCGAATCGGATTGAGAATAGTATTGCCATCAGCCTGATCTTCGCGCTGCTGTTGACGATTGTTCCGTTCCCGGTCAACGCACAGTCTGTCCAGCCGGCGGCATCCGAACCCGGCGACTTACCGCGGGCAGATTTGACGGTCGAGCGCACAGGCGCTGACACGGCCATTGCGTTCCGCCTGAATGCGCCGGAGGGAGAAATCGCGGCCGCGGCCGTCGAGGATCTTGGCTGGCCACTGGGCGAACTGAAGGGCCACCTTTTGCCTCATCAGACGGTTACCGTCATCGTCGATGCAGCGGACGGAGCAGCCATGCCCTTCACGCTCAAATCGCTGGATGCCGTGCCGTGGCACGGCCCGCTGGCCCTAGCCGCCGAACAAACGCCGCCCGCGCTCGATCCGGCCGAAATGCCCGACTATATTCAGCCCGTACGTGAGGCCGGTCTGCCGGAGCAGCCGATCACCGTCCTGCGGGAAGGACGCATCCGGGGACACCACGTACGTGTGCTTGCCGTCAGCCCAATCTTTCAGCAGGACGGCCAGGCCATGCTGGCCAGACAACTCAACGTTTCCGTCCCCAACGCCCGCCCGTTGGAAGGGTCTATTGCGGATCTCATCTATGCGACCGACGGTCCCGTCAACATCCTGGCTGCAGACGATCTGACGCCGCCGAATGTGGTTGCCACCCAGAAAGCGGCCAAACTCCTCGTGCAAGCCGGGGGACTCCAGGCCGTCGCCCTGGCCGATTTGCAGGCGGCCGGTCTAAACACCAATAACCCGGCGCGCCTGGGCGTCATGCGCCAGGGCACCGCCGTGCCCGTGCAAGTCGACGGCGGGACGCTCTTCTTCTATGCCGATGGGGCCGGCGATTACTGGAATACGGCGGACATTTATTGGGTGACCGACAACGGCGCCAACGTGGCGCGCATGACCGGCCGCAGCGTCCCCGTCGGCACGGCCCCGCTCCGCGGCGAAGCCTACGAGTACGGCGTCTGGCGAATCAGCCGTCAATATACATCCCTCTTTCCGGGTCCTGGCGGCGACCACTGGTTCTCAACCCTCATGCGCGCGAATTCTTCCATGCCTCCGGCCGATTCGCCCTCGATCGACGCCAGGCTGACCAATCGGTTACCCCTTTCGGGCAATGGCGAATTAGCCCTCCAACTGCGGTCGACCACTCGCAGACGCGCCGACTATGACGTGCGCATCCAGATCGGCGCCAAGAATGGCGAAAATTTCACTGTTGCCACGACCCAGACCGCCGCTTGGGACTCGCGCAGCGAGCCTGCGGAGGAAAATGATTGGGTTGAGTCGCTGCCGCCGGTGAACGTCACGGCCAAAGATCTGCGCATCACGCTCAGGCCGCCAGAACCGACCCAAAGCGGCGGTGTGGTGATCGAGTCCTTTGCCGAACTCTATCTGGATGAAGTGGCCTGGCGTCAGAAAGTTGTCCTGAATTTTCAGGGGAGCGGCGCAACGTTTGCCGGCTACGAATCGAGCCAGACCAATTCGGCCAACATCCGCTACCAGCTTCAGAACATGCCCGCATCCTTCCGACTCTACGACATTACCGACCCGTTGCAGCCCGTTCAACTGACCAGCTATGCCACCAGCGGCAGCCAAACGACATTCCAGGACAGCGTGGACACGGTGCGCACCTATCTGGTGGCCGGCCCCGGTACGGTACACAACCCCCAAGTCGTCGCCCATGTCCCCGCCAACGTCACGGCCGCAGCCAATGGCGCACATCTAATCTACGTTGCCCCGGCGGCGCTGCACACCACGCTCAGGCAACTCACCGATTACCGGGCAGGCCAGGAGTGCTTCACGGGCGTTCCCTGCCGGGTGATGACGGTCGACGTGCAGGCCATCTACGACGCCTACAGCTACGGCTATGTCGATCCGAACGCCATTCGCCAGTACCTGCGCTATGCGGTTGCCAACTGGAATCCGGCACCCATCTCGGTTGTTCTGGTGGGCGACGGCACCCAGGATCCCCGCAACTATGAAGGCAATGAACAGAGTCCGGACCTGATCCCGCCCTATCTTGCCTATCGGATTGGGGATCCATCCGAAAACACCTATGTCGATCCCTTTATTCGCCAAACCGGCTGCGAGAACTGTTTTGCCCAGCTAGACGGCGCCGATCCGCTAACGGGGGACGAACCGATCGGCACGGCGCTCCGCCCCGGCGCCAGTTTCTTTCCCGACATCATGCTGGGGCGCCTGCCCGTCAAGAACGCGGCGGAGTTGCGCGACCTGATTGCCAAGATCCTGCGCTACGAAACGGAATATGACCCCCGGGACCCGCTCAACGAGAAGCTAGTATTCCTGGCCGACAATTTCGTCAAGAGTTGCGATCCCGACGGGCCCAGAGATACGGCGGGTGATTTCGCAGCCTATTCGGATGAAATCATTGAAGCCTTGCCGGATACGCTGGTCATCGAGCGCATCTATTACGATCCGCCCCAGATCTACGACCCGAATGATCGAGACAGGGATGGCAGCATCTGTGATTATGCGACGTCCGTCAGCAGCAGTGGCCCCCGCGAGGGCAATCCCGCAACGGTCTACGCCAAGGTTCAATCCACCATGCGCCAGGCCGCAAGTCTCGTGACCTACAACGGCCACGCCAGTCAATGGCGCTGGGCCGTTACCGAGCGCATCACCAACAGCAGCAGCTCGGTGCCCAAGGATGCGCCCGAACACCTCTTCTATATCTGGGATGTGCTCTCGCTCAACAATGCCGACCATCTCTTCGTTGCGCTTTCCATGTCCTGCCTCACGTCTCAGTTCCACAAACCGGTGGATTGGGGCATGACGCTGGATGAACATCTGCTGCTGCGCGCCAACGGCGGTGCCGTGGCGACCTGGGGCTCTACCGGGCTCAGCGTGGCCCAGGGTCATTTTGCCCTGGAGCGAGGATTTCACGAGACCCTCTGGGCCAAGCAAGACGGGCGGGCGCGCATGGGCGATCTGGTCATGGGTGGCTATCTAGAGCAGTACACGGAGAGCGCCTGCTGCGATGATGTGCGGCGGACGTTTATGCTCATGGGCGATCCCATGAGCAGAGTGCGCATTGGCGAGATCGAAGGCGCATATCTGCCGCTGGTCGCGCGCGAGTAAATTACCCGCATAAGGTACAATTTAGCATACGCCTTGCCCGGCGTCGGGAGCATACTTCCGGCGCCGGTTGCTGTCCGGCTTCAGGAGCGTACGCTCCCGACCGAACCACAATTCTTCCCGTATTCAAACAGGTAGCGCCATGTCCGAATATGCTGATCGAATCATCATCAATGCCCGTGTCCATACAGTCGACCCGGCCCGGCCCCAAGCCGAGGCCGTCGCCATACGCGGCACCCGGATTCACTTCGTCGGCTCGACCGCTGCCGCGCTGGCATACCGGGGCGCCCATACGGAAATCATGGACGGTGGGCAGCGCACGCTGCTCCCCGGCTTCATCGACAGCCACTTCCATCTGCTGTGGGGCGCCCGGGAACTGGCAGGCATCCAACTGGCCGATGCCGCAACGCTGGAGGAAATCCTGGCTTGCGTGAAGGCCTATGGCGCCCAACACCCCGAGGAGGAGTGGCTGGTCGGGTACCAGGTTCGCTATAGCGCCAGTCCGGCCGGGCGCGGCCTGACCCGCCAGTTGCTGGATGCCGTTGTGCCCGACCGGCCGGTCTTCCTGCTTGCCTTTGATTCTCACACCGCATGGGCCAACAGCCTGGCGTTGGAGAAGGCCGGGATTCTGCATGGTCGTTCGACCCAGGCGGGCAGCGAAATCGTGATGGCTTCTGCCCAAGCGGGTAAAGCCGCCACGGCCACGGGCGAGCTGCGGGAGCCGGCCGCCTACGACTTCGTGCGTGACTTGATTCCGCCGTCGACGGCTGCGGCCACACGCGCGCTCTTGCGCACGGGCCTGGAACATGCCGCTCGCCACGGCATCACGAGCGTCCACAACATGGACGGCACCCAGGAACGGATCGAGCTCTATGCCGAGTTCGAGGAACGGGATGAGATGACCTTGCGCATCTATGTTCCCTACGACGTGACGCCGGAGACATCCGTCGATGCGCTGCAGGAAGCTGCGGCGTGGCGGCAACAATATCAAGGCAGTCATGTGCGCGCCGGTGCAGTCAAGTTCTTCATGGACGGCGTGCTGGAATCTTCCACGGCCCTCCTGCTGGACGACTACGCCGACGAACCGGGCAACCGGGGCGCAGCCCTCTTCACGGCCGAACACTTCAACGCCATGGCGGCTGCAGCCGACCGTCTGGGGCTTCAGATTTTCGTCCATGCCTGCGGCGACGGCGCGGTCCGGCGCACGCTGGACGGCTACGCCCATGCCCGCCGCGTCAATGGGCCCCGGGACAGCCGCCACCGGGTCGAGCATATTGAGGTGATTCACCCGGATGATCTCCCCCGCTTTGCCGACCTGGGCGTCATCGCGTCCATGCAGCCGCTCCACGCGCCCCTGGCGCCGGATCCGGCCGACGTCTGGCCCGTCAAAGCGGGGCGGCAGCGCTGGCCCTATAGCTTTGCATGGGAGACGCTGCGCCGGGCCGGCGCGCGGCTGGCCTACGGCAGCGACTGGCCCGTCGTTTCGCTCGATCCCATGCTGGGGATTGCCGCCGGGCGCAACCGCCAACGGCTGGCCGACGGCAATCCCGACCAGCGCCAGGCACTGGCGGAGCTCATCGCCGGCTACACCCGGGACGCGGCCTATGCTGAGTTCATGGAAGATGAAAAGGGCATGATCCGACCGGGGATGCTGGCCGATCTGGTGCTGCTGTCAGCTGACCTGTTCGCCGTGCCCGATGAAGCGCTGGCGGAAGTCAAGCCGGTCCTGACCGTCTGCGATGGCCGGATTGTCTTTGCCGCGTAAACTTCACAATGGCACGCGGATTTTACTGATTTAGCGGATTCACACGGATTTTGTGCAAAGAAAAATCAGCGGATATCCGCCAGATCCGCTGAATCCGCGTTCTATTCAGCAGATTCTCGGCAACTGCTCGCCCACCTGCATGTCGACGACCCGGGAGCCGCCGATGCCGGTCTTGGCGACTACCACGCCGGGGTGTTGGTCGGTGACTTGCCCGATGACGGTCGCGCCGGCGCCCAGAGGATGGGCCTGCATGGCGGCGAGCACGGCCTCGGCCTCGGCCGGCGGAACGATGGCCACGAGCTTACCCTCGTTGGCAATGTAGACAGGATCCATGCCCAGAATGTCGCACGCGGCTTGGACTTCGGGCGGGACGGGCAGCTTGCGCTCCTCATAGGAGATGCCCACGCCCGAGGCCGCGGCAATCTCATTGAGCGTCGAGGCCAAGCCGCCCCGCGTCGGGTCGCGCAGGACGTGAATGTCACGCGTGACGACCAGCATGGCCGCGACCAGGCCGTTGAGCGGCGCGGTATCGCTCTCGATGACGGTCCCAAACTCCAGCCCCTCGCGCACGCTCATGATGGCGATGCCGTGGACGCCCAACGCGCCCGAAACGATGACCACATCACCGGGGCGGGCCTTGTCTGGTCCGATCTGTATGCCTTCAGGAATCAAACCGAAGCCGCTCGTGTTGATGAAGACACCGTCGCCATGGCCTTTGTCGACGACCTTGGTGTCGCCGGCGACCAGGGCAACGCCGGCGGCCCGAGCCGCCGCGCCCATGGACTCGGCAATCGCGCCCAGGGTATCCAGGGCGAGCCCTTCTTCCAGAATGAAGCCGGTGCTAAGAAACAGGGGCCGGGCCCCGCTCATGGCGATGTCGTTGATCGTGCCGTTGACCGCCAGTTCGCCGATATTGCCGCCGGGGAAAAAGAGGGGACGCACGACGTACGAGTCGGTGGAGAAGGCCAGGCGCGCGCCGTTCACGTCAAGCTGGGCGGAGTCACCCAGACCGGCCAGCGTCTCGTTGGCAAAGGCGGGCAGAAAGAGATGTTCGACTAATTCGGCCGAAAGCTTGCCGCCGCCGCCGTGCCCCATGACGATATTCGGATGGTTGCGCAACGGCATGGGGCAGGTCCAGCCCGTGATGTCCAGCGTCTCGGTCATGGGTCATTACACTCGTGAGTATGGGGGAGATAGATTGGGAAACATAGGGAAGTGTCTGACGTTCATCGTGGCCAGGGTTGCGTCCAAACGCTGTGCAGTTGCCGCAACGATGGCATCGGCCAGCCCCATACCGTGTGAATGGAAATAGTCGCGCTTGAACAAGCCCGCAGTTTGTGCCAGACTCAGATCAAGCGGCACGACTTGAAAGAGGGAAACGAATGCATCCAAATCGTCACGTTCATGGGGTCGTACGCCCGCATAGAGTTCCGCAACAGAAACGGTCGAGATGACAATTTCGTCGACAGATTTGGCGACAAAAGCAACTGCATTCTCAACGCCGCGCAAATAATCGATCAATATGTCCGTATCGACGACCATCAGGGCTGTCATGGAGCGAACTCTCGATCCCAAGAGGCACGCAATTCAGCAAAATCAGGCAGATCTTGCCGGTCGCGCCATAATCCTGCAGCGTTGGCCAAGATCTCGGCCTTGCTGTTTGTCGCTTCCTTCAAGATGTAGGCGTCAATTGCCTCTCTAATCAGTTCGCTCTGCGAGCGGCCGCTGCGCGCAGCAATTTGACGAAGCGCCTCTTTCTCTTCATCGGTCAAATAGATCTGAACTCGTTTCACAACGCCCCCTTACCCTGCTGTATACACCACAAGTATACACCATGGGATGCGATAATCAAACCCCTGTCTACCGGGCGCGCCCCCACGACGAGGGAGTATTTCACGCAGACGGGTTGGCCAAAGCGGGGACAAAATTGACATTAATCGGCGACCAGTTCCACCGACGCAAAACGGCCGTACTGGTAGTACGCGGCGCATGCGCCCTCACTGGAAACCATGGTCGCGCCCAGGGGCGTGCGGGGCGTGCATTCCTTGCCAAAGGCGGCGCACTGGTTGGGCTTGATGAGCCCCTGCAGCACCTCACCGCTGCGGCAGAGAGGCGACTCCTGGGTCTGAATGTCGGCCACCTGAAAGCGCACTTCGGCGTCAAAGTCCCGGTAGGCATCGCGCAATTTCCAGCCGCTCTGGGGAATTTCGCCGATGCCCCGCCACTTGCGGTCGGTGACGGTAAAAACATCGGCCAACATCTTCTGGGCCGGCAGATTGCCTTCCCGCTGTACCGCCCGCGGATAGGCGTTTTCGAGGTCGGCCCGGCCTTCTTCCAACTGTATGACGGTGCGGCGAATGCCTTCCAGTACGTCCAGGGGCTCAAAACCGGTCACGACGATGGGAACGTGGTAGCGTTCGACCAACGGCTCATATTCCCAGTAGCCCATGACGCTGCAGACATGGCCGGCGGCCAGGAAGGCCTGGACGCGGCTGCTGGGCGACTCCATGAGCGCGGCGATGGCCGGTGGCACCAGCACATGGGAAACGAGCATGGAAAAGTTGCTCAGACCGAGCCGCCTGGCCTGGAAGACGGCCATGGCGTTGGCGGGTGCGGTCGTTTCGAAGCCGATGCCGAAGAAGACCACTTCCCGGTCGGGGTGCTGTTGGGCCAGCTTGACCGCGTCCAACGGCGAATAGACGATGCGCACGTCGCCGCCTTGGCTCTTGACGCTGAAGAGATCCCTCTCGCTGCCGGGCACGCGCAGCATATCGCCAAAGGAGCAGAAGGTCACGCCGGGCTGCGCGGCAATGGCCAGCGCCTTGTCGATCACCTCCAGAGGCGTAACGCAGACGGGACAGCCGGGGCCGTGAATCAGCTCAATTTGTTCGGGCAGCAGTTGATCGATGCCGTTGCGGATGATGGAGTGGGTCTGACCGCCGCACACCTCCATGATGGCCCAGGGACGAGTCGTGATGCGGGCCAAATCCTCGAAGAGCTTGCCTGCCAATTCGGGATCGCGGAATTCGTCCAGATATTTCATCCGCCCGGCTCCGCGGCCTCGTCCAACTCATCACCAACGCCCAACTCCTCGGCCAGCGATCCCATCTCTTCGAAGAGCTTGAGCGTCTCCAGGGCCGATGCTTCGTCCAGTTCGGTGATGGCGAAGCCGACGTGGACGATGGTGTATTGGCCCACAGTGATATCAGGCACATAGGCCAGGCAGACCTCCTTCATGATACCGCCGAAATCGATCTTACCCATGGGAATGCCGTTGTTGTCGTATATTTCCGTCACGCGACCGGGTACGCCGAGACACATAGGTCCATTTCTCCTGTCTATTCTAGACCCCAAAGTAGGGTATTGATACCATAGGCCGATTGGGCTGTCAATTGCACCACGATGGACCGCGGATGCATCGGATAGGGCGGATATCGACAGATTTAGACGAAAAAATCCGTTCAAATCCGCCCAATCCGTCAAACCCGCGTTCTATCAAAATTCGCGATGGCGGCCTGGCCCAGGGCGAGACCGCCGTCGTTGGGCGGGACGAGCCGGTGCCGGAGCACACGGAAGCCGGCCCCCTCCAAACGATCTACGGTCAGGCGCAGCAGTGTCGTATTCTGGTAAACGCCGCCGGAAAGGGCAACTGTGTTGAGGCCGTGCAGTTCGCGCAGGCGGAGGCCGAGGCGAAGGCAGAGGTCGGCAAGCGCTACATGAAAGCGAGAGGCAATCGCGCCTGCGGGAACCCCCGCGAGCGCATCCGCCGCCACCGCC
>CAYZLP010000085.1:0-10757 GCA_964478635.1 uncultured Caldilineaceae bacterium | reverse complement strand
GGACCCCGAGTCGCAGGTGTCCCCTGCACGCTGGGGCGGCGTGGCCCTCGTCATGGCCCGCTACTCGCTCATCGCCCTGGGCACGGACCAGGGGCGGCTGCTCTATCCCGCCGTGGCGCCCCTGATCATCCTCTGGACTGCGGGACTTCTCTGGTGGGCGCCGCGCGTCGAACGGGGCGCGGCGCTGCTGCTCGTCGGCGTCATGGCCGCACTCGGGCTCTTCAGCCTCCTTGGCGTGATGTGGCCTGCCTTCGCACCGCCGGAAGCGCCGCCCCGCGCAGCAGTGGAACGCGCCAGGACGGCTGAGCCCATGCGCTTTGACGACTTAATGCTTATCGGCTGGGCGCTGGATGAGACGCCGACGCTCTACTGGCAGGCGGCTCGTGCGCCTGCGGAAGATTACCGGGTAACGTTGCGCGTCGTGGCAGAAGACGGTACCCTCGTCTGGGAGTGGAGTCGCTCGCCCGGCGCGGGCCGCTGGAGCACGGATCGCTGGCGGGCGGGCACGGTTGTGGCCGACGTCTACGCGATCGGCTGGCCGGAATGGGCCGGTTCAGGACGCTATCGGGTGGAGGTGGGCGTGCGGCCCTTCGGAGGGGACATGATCGCGCCGTCCGGGCAAGGCGGGCCGTATGCGTTGATCGGTTTCATCGATCGTCATCGCCAAGGCAACTAAGCGATTCGGCAGTCCGAAACTTACGATGCAGGCGCCCTCTGCTTGGTTCACATGAACAGAGCCGGACTCACGTGGAACCGTGCGGCCAGATGGCGGATTTGACGAAGGTTCAGTTCACGCTTGCCGCTCAAGATTTCGGAAACCACACCTTGGGAACCGATCTCCGGCAAGTCGCTTTGGCGCAAGCCGTGTTCCTCCATGAGATAGCGCAGAGCGTCCACGCCGCTGACTGGCGGCGCCGGATGGTGATCTTCTTCGTATTGATGGATTAGCGTCCCCAACGTATCCAAGAATTCATAGAGTGGATGATCTTCATCTGTGCCGACGAGGTCAATCAGCTCATTCAATTGCCCGATGGCCCGCGCGTAATCCTGTTCATCGCGGATGATCAAATACGGACTGATTGCGGGCCAGTGAGGCTGTATCTCCCGGATCATTCTGCTCATTTTTTCCATGCCCCCTTGTCATACTCCGTGTGCGTCAGTACATGTCGAACATAGACCCTGGCTCGATTGAAGTGTATTGAAGCGATCAGCCGGTATTTGTTCCCTCCAATATTGAAAACGATCAGATCATCGACTTTATCGGCAGACGGAAAAGTCTGTCTCAATTCGACGAAACTGGCAAAGTCCGTATGTTGAACAATCTTGAACCAGCGCAAGAGTGCAGTCTTGCTGTCAGGGTATTGTTCCCAGAACTCCTTGAGCGGCCGGCGAGAGATGACGTGCATGGACCCAAAATATCTCAATATGCGATTTGATGCAAATAAAAAAACGGACCAGCCGATTGGCTGGTCCGCCTGGTCGGGGAGAGAGGATTCGAACCTCCGACCTCTTCGACCCGAACGAAGCGCGCTACCGAGCTGCGCTACTCCCCGAAACCTCTCTGAGTATACCGCGTTCATGGTCAAAAGTAAAATCATTGGATTGAAAAAACACTTTGCACGGTGATACAGATGTGCTATAATCTGGCCGTAGCATCACCGTTGGACGAAGCCTCGTGTAGCCGCCCGCTGTCGACGCCAACAACATCGGGCAGCGCGGCCAGGAGAAGAGCATGATAGAAGTTACCATCGACAGCATTCGCGTCAGCTTGATGTCGCAGCATCGCATTGTCGTGTTGAAGGAGCAGAATGGAGAACGCTTTCTGCCCATCTGGATTGGCCCCTTCGAGGCCGACGCCATCACCCTGCAACTCCAGGGGATGGAAGCGCCGCGGCCGCTGACCCACGACCTCCTCAAATCGGTCCTGGAGACGCTGGGGAGCGAAGTCGTCCATATTCTCATCAGCGGATTGGAAAAGAATACCTACTACGCTCGCATCGTGCTGGATGTGGATGGGGATACGGTTGAGATTGACAGCCGGCCCAGCGACGCCATTGCCCTGGCCGTTCGCGTCGGCGCCCCCGTTTATGTGGCCGACGAAGTCATGGAACAGGCCGGAATGCAGCCTGAAGATGAAGTCAGCCTGACGGAAGATGAGGAAGGCGCGCTCGAACGACGGGAAAGTGACGAAGACAGCGATCTGGGCGCTTTCTCCGATTTTGTGGAAGGACTGGATCTCGACAGTCTACTGGGTAACTGAGCGATCAATCTTTGCGTTCCGAAACCAAAAACGGCGGGCTGTGTTGCGACACGGCGCCGCCGTTTTTGCACCCTGGAACGTTTTCCCCAGGCTTTCCCCGCGTTATACCCAGCGAGATGGACCGCGGATGACGCGGATGCGGCGGATCGTTTCTGATTTTTCAAAGCCATCGCTGGGGAAATTCGCCCAATCCGTGCCGTCCGCGGTCTATCCATTGAAAAGAAGACGATGAGCGATTATCAAGACAGCCCACTGAAGTCCACCCCCGCCAATGCAGAAGCCGAACGCGCGGTTCTCGGTTCGCTCCTGATCGATCCCGATGCCGTCATCAAAATCGCCAACTTCGTGCGACCGTCGGATTTCTTCCGGGAACGGCACCAGTTGCTCTACGACGCCATGCTCCGGCTCAACGAGCAGAATGAGCCGATTGATTACATCACGCTGGTAAATCTGCTGGAGGAGCGCAATCAACTCGACGACGTGGGCGGCCCGGCCTACATCACCGAGCTGATCAACAGCACGCCGACCTCCATGCACGTCGATCACTATGCGCGCATCGTGGAGAAGACGGCTGTCCTGCGCCGCCTGATCAACGCGGCAGGCACCATTGCCGAACTGGCCTACGACGAGCAAAACGAAGTCGAAGAGGTGGTCGATCGGGCCGAGCAGATCATCTTCGGCGTGACGGAAAGCCGCATCCATCGGGATCTGACGCCCATCCAGGCCATCATGGCCAACGTGGTGGATCGCATCGACTACCTGGCCCGCAACCAGGACACGCTCATGGGCGTGCCTACGGGTTTTACGTTTATCGACCGCATGCTGGGCGGTTTCCAAAAGAGCGATCTCATCATTCTTGCCGGCCGACCGGGCATGGGCAAGACCAGCTTTGCCATCTCCACTGCACAGAACGCCGCCATCCGCTTTGGCGCCCGGGTCGCCATCTTCAGCTTGGAAATGAGCAATGAGCAGCTCGTCCAGCGGCTCTTGGCCATGGAGACGGGCGTCGACAGCCATCGCCTGCGCATGGGTCAGATCTACGATGAAGAGTGGCCGATTATCATTGAGGCGGCCAACATGCTCTCCAACACCAGTATTTTCATTGACGACACGCCTGCGGCGTCGGTCACCGAGATCCGCACCAAGGCCCGGCGCCTCTATGCCGAGCACGGCCTGGACATGATCCTCATCGACTACATGCAGCTGATGACCGGGCAGGCCGGGCGCAACGAAAATCGCCAGCAGGAGATCAGCTTCATCAGCCGTTCCCTCAAGGGCCTGGCCCGGGAACTCAACGTGCCCGTCCTCGCCCTAAGCCAGCTCAGCCGCGCGGTCGAAAGCCGGGCCGACAAGCGCCCGATGCTGAGTGATTTGCGCGAAAGCGGATCCATCGAGCAGGACGCCGACGTGGTGATGTTTATCTATCGAGAAGACTACTATATCGAAGACACGGACCGCCAGAATATTGCCGATGTGATCGTGGCCAAGCACCGCCACGGCTCCACCGGCACGGTGAGCCTTTTCTTCCGCAAGGAACTTACCCAGTTCCGGGATCTGGAGATCCAGCGGACCGAATTGGAGTATTGATAGACCGCGGATGTACCGGATACGGCGGATTATTCAGATGAGAAGAGAAATCAGAATCAATCCGCTGTATCCGTAGTATCCGCGGTCTATTTCTGGAGAAAATCATGAAAGCATCGGGCTTTGTGGGCTTTCCCGACCGGAAGATGAAGGCGGTGATGATTCACGACTTCTTCTTCACCGATCTTCTGCCCCTGATCGACGACCTGGCCGAATTGAAGCTGACCCTGCACTGCTTCTGGCTGCTGAACGAGCAAGAGGGGCGCCTGCGCTATCTGCGGGGCGACGATCTGCGGGAGGATCTGACGCTCTTGGAGAGCCTCAATCTGGACAGCGATCTGCGCACGCCCCTCCAGGCGTTGGAATATGCCCTGGAGCGGGCCGTGGGGCGCAACACGCTTCTGCGCATGGACGTGGAGACCGACGACGCCGAGACGGGCGAGACGATCAGCGAGGACTGGTACTTCATGAACACGGTCAAAGGACGCCAGACCGTCGCGTTGATCCGCCAGGGTCGGCTGGGAGAACTGCAGGCGGCCCTGCCCGATGAAGCCCGGCTGAAGGTGGAGCGCCCCAATCTCTTCGTCCTCTATGAACAAAATATCGGCCTGATGACGCCCATGATCGCCGACCAGTTGCGCGATCTGGAAAAAAGCTACCCCCCTGACTGGATCGATGAAGCATTTGAAATTGCCGTCAGCCGCAACAAGCGCGCCCTGCGCTACATCCAGGCCATCCTCAAACGCTGGGAGACCGAGGGCAAGGAGACGGAGCAAGATGAAATCACTGGACGAGATACTGAGGCAAGCCGGCGTCGGGACTACCGCCCGGACGAATATTCCGACATCATCCTCGGATAGGAACGTCGTGCCCGGCAGCAGAGGGCCTATGCCACAGCAGGCTCAGAAACCGGAGTGCCCCATCTGCGGCGGCGTCGGCTATACGATTCATGACGTGCCCATGGGCCATCCCGATTTCGGCAAGGCCATTCCCTGCGCGTGTCAGGCGCAGGCGCGGCTGGAGCGACGACTGCAGCGGCTGCAGCGGTTGGGCAGCATCGACGATCTGGACCAGCTGACCTTCGACAATTTCATTCCCGAGCCGGCCCATCTCCCCCCCGATCGCGCCCAGAATCTGCGCCGGGCCTATGAAACGGCCCTGGGGTTTGCCGAACATCCTGAGGGCTGGCTGCTCTTTACAGGCGCCTATGGGTGTGGCAAGACCCACCTGGCGGCGGCCATCGCCAATGCCCGGCTAGCGCAAGGTCAGCCCGCGCTCTTTATGGTCGTGCCCGACTTGCTCGATCACCTGCGGGCAACCTTCGGCCCCAACAGTGAAGTGAGCTATGACGAACTCTTCGACCTTGTGCGGTCGACACCCCTGCTCATTCTCGACGATCTCGGATCCCAGAACAGTAGTGCATGGGCCAGCGAGAAGCTCTTCCAGCTCCTCAACCACCGCTACAACGCGCAGTTGCCCACAGTCATCACCTCGAACCAGCGGCTGGAGGAACTGGATCCGCGCCTGCGCAGCCGCCTTCTCGACGGCAATGTCGTCACCTTCTTTCCGATTTTGGCGCCCGATTTCCGGGCCGGGCTCAATCCGTCTTCGGGCGACTTGAGCACGCTCTCGCTGCATCGCGATCAGCGCTTCGAGAACTTCAATCTAAAGCGGGCCGACCTGTCGGCCGAAGAGCGAAACAATCTGCAGGATGTCTTCCGGGCCTGCCGCCGCTTTGCCGAAGCGCCGCGCGGCTGGCTGGTCCTGGCCGGCACCTACGGCTGCGGCAAGACGCATCTGGCCGCCGCGGTGGCGAACCATCAGGTTGATGAATTGCGCAATGACGCCATGTTTGTCGTCGTGCCCGATCTGTTGGACCATCTGCGCGCCGCTTTTGGCCCCCAGGCCACAACTTCCTATGACCGCCGCTTTGACGAAGTCAAGCAGGCGCGCCTGCTCATCCTGGATGACCTGGGCACAGAAAGTGCATCTGCCTGGGCCAAGGAAAAGCTCTTCCAACTGCTCAACTATCGCTACAATGCCCTGCTGCCCACCATCATCACGACCAGTTCCAAGCCCAATAAGATCGAGCCCTGGCTGCGCACGCGCATGTTCGACCTGGAGCGTTGCCAATTCTGGGGCATCATCGCGCCGGGCTACCGGGGCAGCAGCAGCCAGCGGGCGACGACCCAGCGCCCGCGTTGAAGAAAGCGAATGGACCGCGGATCATGCGGATGCGGCGGATCTTTCCAATTGATTCGTCATAAATCCGCGTGTATCCGTCCTATCCGCGCGATCCGCGGTCCATCGCGCACAAGATATGGAACCACCTACTCCGTTTGATCGTCATAAAACCGATGTGCTAAGATAACAAGACGCGCAGGAGTGCGACGCAGGCGCCGAGGTGCGTTGCGCATCATTTTTTCATTTCCGGCTAGTAAATCCCGACGGAAATGAACCGACGGTTTCTGCCGGTGTTAGAGGGACCGAATTTCCGCCGTGGTACTGGTGCTGAGCTCAGTCGAAGCATTTACGCCGCATTGTACTAGAGGTAGTTGACATCGATGCTTGTACGACGTAACCAAACGAACGCTTTGATCATTGGGTTGCTGGTTGTCCTGCTGCTGGCCGCATGCGGCCCTGCGGCGGAACCGCCCCTGCCCACGCGCACGCCCGCGCCCACCTTTACGCCCACGCCAGAGGGTCAGGTCGTGAGCGAGCCGATCACCGGCGATCCGGCCAGCCAACCGCAAGAAGTTCCGCAACCGGCCGGTGACGGCGCCGAACAGCCCGCAGCCGAGCAACCGGCGGCCGAGCAACCCGCAGCGGAACAGCCGGCGGCAGAACAGCCGGCGGCAGAACAGCCGGCGGCAGAACAGCCGGCGGCCGAAGAACCGACGCCTGAACCGACTACGCCGCCGGCCGCAGAGGTCGTGATCAACAGCAACATGAATGTGCGTGGCGGTCCCGGGACCAATTACAACATAGTGGGCGGGGCCAATCAGGGCGAACGCTATCTCGTCACCGGTCGCAATGACGACGGCTCCTGGTGGCAGATCGACTATAGCGGCCAGGCCGGCTGGGTCTTCGGCGACCTGGTCAGCGCTACCAATGTAGAGACCGTCACCGTGGCCCAGAACATTCCGGCGCCACCACCGCCGCCCACGCCCGCACCGGCCACACCGACGCCCGCACCGCCGCCTGCAGCCGAAGCGCCTGCACCCGCGCCGGCGCCCAGCGACAACTTCCCCTTCCTGCTGGTTGACACGGCGCGCTGCGATCCCAATGCCGGTCAGACTTACTTCAACGGGTTTGTCCGTGACAGCAACAACAATCCGCTTAACGCAGTCTGCGTGCACATCAACTTCTATGAGCCACGCACGACCAAGTGTTCAGGCTGTGACGGCGTCGGTGATGGGAACTGGGGCTTCTCGCCTTTTGGCGGTCCTGCGCCGCCAGGGACACCGGTCGAAATCTATGTCGTGCCCTGTCCGCCCAATTTGCCGCCGGGCGGTCAGAGCAGCGGGTTTGACGACCTGACGCCCCAGTCGCCCAAGTGGACTCGGGTCATTAACCAAAGCGAACAATGCACGGGCATCACCTTTGTCCGCAAGTAGACGGTTAGCGGGGCATGGCAGCGAAGTATAGACTTGCCTTTCGCCAAAGCACGATCATCTGGGTCAGCCTGCTCATCTTGGGCGGGCTGACTTTTTTGGCGTTGCGCACGCCGCCTGCCCGGGAGTGGCTGTGGCGGCAGACGGGGGAAGAAGCGTTCGGCGCACAGGTCAAGGGTCTGACCGACCGTATGAGTGACCAGTTACGTCCTCGCCTCCGGCTGGCGCCCGAGGTCGCCGCCGCCTACGCCGACGTCTCGCCCTTTGGCGTCAATGTCTTCTTGGAGCAAGAAGTCGATCCGGCGAAGCGGGAATTGGCCGTGGATATGGCGGCCGCGGCGGGCTATGAGTGGTTGCGCCAGGAGTTTCCCTGGGAGGATATCGAGATTCACGCCAAGGGTGATTTCGAAGACCGCCGCCACGAGCCCTATCGTTCGGCGTGGGAAAAGTACGACCACATCGTAGAGCTGGCCGAGCGCCATGAGATGGAGCTCATCGTGCGCTTGAGCAACCCGCCGGCGTGGAGCCGGGCCGCCGGGAATGAAATCGGCGCGTATGCGCCGCCGGACAACGTTAGCGATTTTGCCGACTTTGCCCGGGCCGTGGCCGAACGCTATCAAGGCCGCGTTCGCTACTACCAGATATGGAACGAACCTAACATCTATCCCGAGTGGGGCGAACAGGTCATCGACCCTGAAGCCTACGTCGAACTGCTCGCAGCCGGCGCGACGGCCATCCGCGCCGTCGACCCCGAGGCCGTCATCATCGCCGGCGCTCTCGCCGCCACCATCGACCTGGACGGCACGGTTATTCCCGGGCGCAACTACAACGATCTCCTCTTTCTGCAGCGCATGTACGATGCCGGAGCCGCGCCTTACTTCGACATCATGGCCATGCAGGGCTATGGGCTGTGGTCCGGTCCCACGGACCGGCGCATGCATCCCCGGGTCATGAACTTTGGCCGCAATCAGTTCGTGCGGGATATCATGGTGCGCAACGGTGATGGCGCCAAAGCCATCTGGATCAGTGAGATGAACTGGAACGCGACGCCGGACGAGATCCCGGACAAACGCTTCGGCCAGGTCAGCCTGGAAGAGCAAGCCACCTACCTGCCCTTGGCCTATGCGCGTATTCGCCAGGAATGGCCCTGGATCGGCGTGGCCAATACCTGGTACCTCAAGCGGGCCACCGACGCCTGGGAGCAGGAGGGCAAGCCCGAGGCCTACTTCCGACTCCTGGCGCCCGATTTTACCCCCCAGCCCGTCTATGAACGCATGCGCGACTACACAACCGACCTCCAGCAGGGCAACGATTCGTCACGCAATGAACGCGCGCCGGTCCGACAGCACGATGCCCGACAGCCGAGCCGGTCCGCCTTTCACGCCGGCAATGGGCGGTAGCCAAGACCATGCGCACGCGCCTCCGCCCGGAGCCGATTCTGCTCGGCGCGATCCTGCTGTTGGCCGTCATTCTACGCTTCGGCTGGCTGGATCACACAAGTCTGTGGAGCGACGAGGGCAACACCTGGGCCCTGGTCCAGCGCAGCTTCGGCCAGATTGCCCGGGACGCGGCAGCCGACATTCATCCGCCGGGTTACTACTGGGCTCTCAAGATCTGGAGCGCCATTTTTGGGAGGAGCGCCGCCGCCCTGCGCAGCTTTTCAGCCGTGGCAGGCGTCCTCCTGGTCTTCGTGACCTTTCGCATCGGTCACTACTTCGATGCCGCGCGCCCGGTGCGCTGGTCCGCACTCCTGGCCGCGTTGCTGGCTGCACTCAACCCTTTTCAGATCTACTACAGCCAGGAAGCGCGCATGTATATGCTGCTGGCCCTGGAAGCGGCCGCGCTCTTCTGGGCCCTCTTTGCGCTCCTGCACCAGGCGCGCAGCGGGAAGGACGGGCGGCGCTGGGTTTCGGGCCCGGCCATTGCCTTCGTCGCGGCCGGCAGCGCCGGCTTGTGGACGCACTACAGCTTCCCCATCGTGTTGCTCGCGGCAGGGCTCACATTTCTCTTTGTCTGGTCGGGGCGTTCCAGTGAGAAGCAACCGCGGGATTGGCGCGAGCTGGGCCACTTCGCTTTGTTGGGCGGCCTAATCATCCTGAGCTTCCTTCCCTGGCTGCCGACGGCAATCGACCGGGTACTTAATTGGCCCCAGGGCGGTGATGCGGTTCCCTTTCAGGATGGAGTGCGCCTGACGCTCCAGACGCTCCTGTTCGGTCCACTGGGGGAAGTCCCCACACCCCTGTGGCCCTGGCTGGCAGCAACGGCGCTTCTGCCCCTCCTGGGCGCCTTCACCTGGCGGCGACAGCGCTTCATGAGCGGCCTGCTGCTCTGGCTGCTTGCGCCCGTGGGCTTGATGTTCGCGCTCGGTCTCTTCACCGACGCCTTTCTCAAGTTCCTGCTCGTCGCTTCCGCGCCCTGGTGCCTGCTCAGCGCAGCAGCGGGAGATATCGCGCGGCCCCGTTGGCCACTGCGTACGCTGCTGGCCGCATTCGCCGTCGCCGCGGCGCTGGTCACATTGCCGGCCTATTACCAATCCTCGACTGCCCGGGATAACTACGCCGGCGTGGCTCGCTACCTGGCCGCCGTGGCCGATCCCGCGCGCGACCTCGTCCTCCTCAATGCACCCGGGCAGCAGGAAGTCTGGTCCTACTACGATCCGGGCCTGCCGGTCTTGGCCCTGCCCGCCGCGCGCCCGCCCGATCGCGCGGCCACGGAAGCCGCCCTGGCCGATGCCGCCGGGAAGTTCGGCCGCGTCCATGCGCTCTTCTGGGCAACGGATGAAGCCGATCCGGAGCAAATCGTGGAAAGCTGGCTGGATCGAAACGCCTTCAAAGGCTTGGAAAGCTGGCAGGGCAACCTGCGTTATGTCGCCTACACGCTGGCGGATGAAGCGCTCACCTGTACGCCCCTCGAACCGCCCGTTCCTTTTGGGGACGCCATGGCGCTTGAGGGCTGGTGTCTGAGCGAAGATGCAGCGGTGCCGGCCGGTGAGACCGCACTCGTCACTCTGCAGTGGCGTGCCCCGCGCGCGCTGGACGAACGCTTCAAGGTCTCGGTCCAATTGCAGGACGGCGCGCGCCAGGTCATCGCCCAGCACGACAGCGAACCGGCCGGGGGCTCGCGCCCGACCAGCGACTGGCTGCCCAACGAAGCGGTCATCGACAATCACGGTCTCTTTGTGCCGCTGGGAACGCCGCCCGGGCCGTACCGGCTCTTCGTCACCGTCTATGAGCCTGAAAACGGGACCAGGTTGCCCGTCACCGGCGGGGATGCGCTTGAGTTGGGAGAGGTGCGCGTGG
>CAYZLP010000084.1:0-10760 GCA_964478635.1 uncultured Caldilineaceae bacterium | reverse complement strand
ATACCATGAGATTATAGCGTAGGATGGGGCATGACTGCCACCGCGGGAAAAGACCCGCGGGAAAAGACCTGCAGGATTGGCGCCGTCAAGGAATCAACTGCGAAGCTGGCGGATGCGGCCGATCGTGCTCGTTCATCGCGCAGGAACCGCTCCGATCGACCGCATGGGGAAAGATTTTACGGATCGCCTCCGTTAATAGCGGAAGAACGCGGCAGCCGCGGCGTTGTCGGGCACCTTTTCGGCACTGAGGGCATAGACCTGGCCACCGTGCGCGAAGGTCTGGCGCGCCACCTGGTCGATCAAGTCTTCATTCGCCGCAGACGGCTCGTCATCGATGCGTAGCTCATAGGTTGTTGGGTCGACAACGCCCCAGATCTGTTGGTCCAAATTGACAAAAGCCGTATCGATCCTGCCCGTGTAGGCAGCTTGAACCACGGTGTCAAGCTCGGCGGAGGCCCGGCCCTGGGCAGAAAGCGTCGCATAGCGGGACAGCGCGCGTTCTTGCATAGCCTCCAGGGTCGGTTCAACGAGTTCCCAAGCCCGATCGTGCAATGCGTCCGCGGTGAGCGCCTCGGGATTGCCCGTGATATTCTGTTCCAAATGGTGCGGAAAGCTGCTGACATCTTTGTAAAGCGCAGCAACATATTCCACACCGGCGATCACCATGGGCGCCGGGTCTGTCCCGAGCAGGTTCATGAGTCCGTCATCAACCTTTTGGAAGAAGCGTCGCAGGGCGTCTTTCTCATCGTCGGAGCCGCCCACGTTGTGCCCGTGGAAGACCGCCGCGCGTCCGCCATCGCCTTGCGCGCCGGTCCCCGTGTGGAATTGGAGCTGCCGCTCGGGATCGTCGTAGGGCAGCGCCTCTTTCACTGACGTGGGGATATCGGCCAGGTCGACCTCCGTCATCGTCGTGCGTGTCGCCTCGTAGAGCCGTAGATGCTGCTGACTGAGGGCGAGGATGAAGAAGCGCCGGTCGCCCGTCAACAGCGGCAGCAGCGGCTTGATGTGGAAATGATCGGCCACGACCACTGACTCCTCCACGCCAATGGGAAGACGAAATTGCTGCGTTTCATTTCGAGACATGAACAAGGCCAATCCTTCAGCCTGATTTTGCCAGAAGACTCGATCCTCCAGAAGTTGCCTGGCAGGCGCCAGTCGTTCTTCGACACCCTTTGCAGTGTGTCCCGCCGCCCGCAACGTTTCTTCCGCCCGATCGAGCAGATTGCGCAGGCGGATGGGGTCTTGCTGCGCTTCCGTGCCGATCGGATGGGTGGGCATGAACAGAGAAACGCAGTCGGCATCGGTTGTACTGATGAGCGCCGTTATGGTTTCATGCGTAATATAGTCGTTCATTTGAATTCCTTTCCGCTCCCGATGAAGCACGCTCTCAGCCATTGGCTTGGCGATTCTTGGATGATTCAGGTACGCCCCAAAATGAGGCGTACCTGAATCATCATTGGCTTTCCGAAGTCCAGCTACTGGACCATTAGAAAACCACATCCGGTCCGGTAACGGTCAAACGATAGGGTACCGATACGTCGGTTTCGTTCTCGACGATCAAATACCAGGTCGTCTTGGCGGCGCCACTACCGACCCAGCGCAACAAGCGCAGGTCCCGATTGTCGGAGTCTTCGTCTTCCAGCGCATAGGCCGGACTCCCGACACCAGTGGGATCGAACTCTTCGCCATTCGCCCACATCCGCACATCCTCTTCAGTCCATACCTCCAAGTTAATGCTGTCGGGTTTTGCGATTGCCAACTCCGCAACCGCCTCGCTCGGATCATCATCGTCGGCGCCTGCCGTATACTGGAAGGTAAACCAACGCGTTTCGCCGGGCGCCAACGTACGACGGGCGCCTGTCGGCGTCAGAGCCGACGCGGGGCCGATACCTTCCGTCTCCATGGCTTCCGCCACGGCCTGGGCATCTGTCGCCTCATCATCAGCCGGCGCCACCTCGTCGGAGGACGGTACAGCTTCCGCCATCACGGAGTTGATCTCCGGAAAGTAGACTTCCGGACCGCTCACGGTCAAGCGATAAGAGGCATCAGTTGAAGTTTCATTCTCAACGACGATATACCATGTCGTTTTGGCAGCGCCGCTGCCGACCCACGTTAACCGACTCCGATCGCGGTCATTCTCCGCATCTTCGTCATAGGCGGGCGTGCCTGCGCCTGTGGCGTCAAACTCCTCGCCGTTTTGCCAACGATGTACATCGTCTTCGGTCCAAACTTCAAAGCTGACGCTATCGGGACGGGTCATGGTCAATTCAGCAATGGCCTTGCTCGGATTGTCCTCATCTGCACCTTCAACATACTTGAACGTATACCAGTGCATTTCATCGGGCCCCAACGTTGCACGCTCGCCAGTCGGCATCAGCGCATTGTTGGGTCCGGTGATCTCGATGTCATCTCCGGCTTCCTGGAATGCCGGGGCGGCATGGGCGGAGACGGTAGAGAGACCGAGCAGAGCAATTGCCATAACCATGCCAATTGCCCACCAAATTGTCGATTGCATTCGTTTTTTCTGTAACATTCAGTCTCCTTTCTCTCGTCTTTCTACTCTTTCTGCGACAGCAATGCGTCATCGAACTTATCTTTGAACTGACGTATTGCCGATGTTCCGACGGATTGCCTACAGAGCGGACACGGAAGGAACCTCGTTCTTCTCAGCTCAGCTGCATGCGCTGCGTGTATCGGTGCAGTGCATGGGTGTTGCGGGAAAGCATCGAGAATCGCAACGGTTCTAGTCGGCCGGCATTTCACGCCGTCATCTCGATCCTAGAGGAACTAGAGCCGCGTTTCAAGCAATTTTCCGGTACAAAGGCATAGAAAAAAGACATAGATTCGGTCATGCATCCTTGATTGCACTCATCTCATCGATAGTGTTCCTGGGCAGCGGTCCGATAGCCAAGGTGACCTTCGTCATCGTCCTAAGCTTCAAATATATCGAGTACTTGTATCGAGATAGATTGAGTCATCGGGTAAAGCCTGCTAGTCTGTATGAAATTGATCCCTACACCCTGCATGAGAATCCGTAGAGTTTGACTGTCAGTAAACAAGAGTGTCAGGAGACAAGGAGGAGAAGCATGAAGAATTTTCAAACACGGTTTGGCATAACCGTGATCGCTACGTTAGCAGCATGTGTGCTGCGGCTTGCCATGTCGATGCTGTTTGCGAATGGAGAAGCAGGCTGATGACCGTAAAAGTACATGCGGTTCGAACAGGCTCGGTGCGGGTCAAGACCGCACAGCGAGTTCGCAAACCGGGCGGCCTTCTGCGCGTTTTGACCGATTCCAAGTGGACTGAGTGGCTGCCAATTTACGTATGGGTCATCGATCACCCCGAAGGAATTATTGTGGTCGATACGGGCGAAAACGCCCGTACAGCCGACGACGGCTATTTTCCGCGTTGGCACCCCTACTACCGGACCTCGGTGCAGATGGATGTCAAACCCGAAGACGAAATCGGGCCGCAGCTCCTCCGACTGGGGATTCGGCCACAAGATGTGCGCACACTTGTGCTCACCCATTTCCACACGGATCACGCTGGCGGGCTACATCATTTTCCTCACAGCAATATTCTTGTGTCCGGTGACGATCTGAAACTAGCCAGCGGCTTTAGCGGCCGACTCCTGGGCTACCTGCCCCATCGCTGGCCCGAATGGTTCGATCCGGCGCCAATAGCTCTTGAAGAGACTGACTTAGGACCCTTTGGTCGCAGCCGGCCGATTACAAAGGCAGGCGATGTGACCATCGTGCCCACGCCGGGCCATACGCCCCACCATATCTCGGTTGTGGTGCAAAGTGAGGGTCTTCATTACTTCCTGGCCGGCGACACATCCTATAGCCAGCAATTGCTGCGCCAGCGAACGCCGGACGGCGTTTCTCCACGAGCCGAGATTACCTGCCAAACCATCGGTCATATCCTCGATTTTATGCAGGAACGGCCGACCGTTTACCTTCCCACCCACGACCCTGAGAGCGCCGCTAGACTGGCACGGCAGGTTTTGGGAAGGGAAGAAATGTCTCCCTGAAGATATACCCTGAATGTGTCGGTCACCTGTATCTGGACGGATTGGAATACGGCCCAGACTTCGCTACGCTTTAAGTGGTAGGTGCTGGGGGCGTCCCTCTCGCAGTCGAGGCGCAACGAAGCGCATTTCCGCGCACGATCGAGGGCCGTCCCCACACCGATTCCAGCTACTATCGTATCTAGCGTAACTTCAAACACAGGAGGCACGACTATGTCGACCAAAGAGAAAATCGTCAACTACTTTTCCATCGACAATTTGCCCGATGAATTGAAAACGTTCGCGGGCGATGTACAGCGGCGGGCAGTCGATATGGCGAACGGTCTCATGGAACAGGGCTACAAGGTACCCGTTGCCGTGAGCATGGCGACGGAACGGGCGCGCCACTGGAGTGGCCTTTCCGATGCGCCCATCGCCCATCATGTGATTCCCCACCCGGACGGCTGGGCCGTGATGAAGGCCGATGCCGAGCGCCCCAGTATGGTTGCGGCAACAAAACAAGAGGCGATCGATCGCGGACGCGAGATCGCCCGGAATCAAAAGGGAAGACTCGTCATCCATGGCGAGGACGGCATGGTCCAGGATGAGCACAGCTACACTGCTTCGTAACGGTCTCGCCGGGACATTGCGGCGCACCCCCGGCGGCGATTCGGCATACCTGCCGCCGATCGGAACTACCGGTTCATTTCCGCCGGGGTTAACTGGCTACAAGAACGTTCAGCCTGCGCCTACCGTGCCGTTCCGCAACTGCCGATCTCTATAGAAACAGAGTTTCAGTATTTCACGATTTGGCGAAGGATGAGATTCCTCGCTAGCGTTTCACCAGAATGAAGATGTCTGCGCAAACTCGCTCGGAATGACAAATCGTGAAGTACTGAGTTTGGAAGGAGAAGACGATGAAATCACCAACGGTCCTTGAAGAGTCGCGCGCTGTTGGCAGCTATTTCCTCATGGCACTGCTACTCTTCCAGGGATTGAGCGGCATTGCCGGCGGCATCGGCCTGGTCGGTGATCCGTCCGGCGATAGCCTGCAGATCTCACTCAGCCTGCTGGAGGATACGCCCTTCAACGACTACTTGATCCCCGGATTGATTCTGCTTGTCGTGCTGGGTATCGCCCCCTTGATTGCTCTGTACGGTTTGTGGAAGCAGCGCTACTGGGGTTGGTTGGGCTCGCTGGCCATCGGTGTGGGGTTGATCATCTGGATTGGGGTACAGATCTTGCTGATCGGCTATCAGCCGCAGCCGCCTCTCCAGCTGATCTACGGCGTCCTCGGCATTGCGATCGTAGGCACCGCACTGGCGCCGTCCGTGAGGAACGACTATAGTTCGACGTAATCGTGCCGAAGACATCGTGCCAAAGCAAAAGCGGCTCCACGCAATGTACAAGTGAGTGCGCCCTGGCGCAAAAAGAAAGCCAGTCAGTCCGCCTGTCGACGTCGCCAGGCGGACTGACTGGCTTTGGGATGTTAAACCTGGAGTAAAAGACCCTAGCGGCGGCCCGAAAGCGCCTCAAAGCCGCCGACGATGTCGAGCAGTTCGTCTGTAATCACGCGCTGGCGCTGCTGCTGGTAGTCGGTCTGAAACTCGTCCAGTTGCGCTTCGATGTTCTGTTCGGCGGCCTGCATGGCAGCGAGACGAGCCGCATGCTCGCTGGCCAGCGACTCAGCCACCGCGCGGTAGAGAGTCACGAAAAAGTACTGTCGATTCAGGCGCCGAAAATACTCCGGCCACTCCATGAACAAAACCGGGAGACGCAGCGAGGGCCACGCGGCCTCGCTCGTCGCCGCCAGCCAGGAAAGATCAATCGGATAGAGTTGCGTCATGGTCGCCGAATAGGCTGTCTTCGAAGTAGGACGGTTGTTGAAGAGGAGCATCCGGGAGACCGGCTGTGCGGAGCGCCATTCGGCTACGTGGACCAGCAGCCTCTGGACAGTGGGCACGATCGCATCGACGCCCCCAGGGACCGGAAAGGTAGCCTCGACCTCTTGCTTCGTGCGGGCAATGCGCCCTGCCGCACGCCGTCCCATGACCACCATCCGGCGATCCCGGTGGCGGATGTGCATGCCGTTCAGTGTGTTGAGCGTGTATTCGACAATTTTCTCGTTGAACTGGCCGGCGAGCCCCTGGTCGGAGCCGAGCACGATGAGGCCCCAGAGTTCTGAATCCTCCAGTGAATCCTCTAGCACATCCGGCAGCAGCCCCTCAGGTCGATGACGCATAGCGACCTGATACGCCAGTTCGAGGGTGCGGCTATACTCGGTCAGCGAGGCCACCGCACGCTCATACTGGTTGATGTTGGCCGCGGCCAAGGTCTTCATGGTCTTCACAACCGACAGCAGATCGGCCGCACTCTCCATTCGCCGACGCAGGGATTCAAGCGTTTCCATGGTGATCCTCAGCCGTCGTCGGCCCGTCTCCGGCCGCACTGATGGCGCTGCGGGCCACACGCAACACTTCCTCGCGGTCGGATTCGCGTAAGGGCTCACCTCGGGCAATACGGTGACAAAGCTCAGGTAGCTCGCGCGTAACCTGGTTGCGTACGGCCTGCTCCACTTCGGTCATGCGCTCCAGGGGGAGCCGATCGAACACGCCTCGACTGACCGCCAGCAGAACTGCGATTTGCTCCGGGACAGGCATGGGGGCGTATTGCGGTTGCTGCAAGACCGCACGAATGTGACGTCCCCGGCGCAGCGTCTGCTGGGTCTCTTTATCAAGCCGGGCGCCGAAGCGCGCGAAGGACTCCAGTTCCGTGAACTGCGTGTAGGACAGGCGTAGGGCGCCGGCCACGGCTTGATAGGCGGGCAGCTGCGTCTTGCCGCCCACGCGCGAGACCGACCGGCCCACGGGCACGGTCAAGGTATCGCCGGTATCACGGATCGCATCACCCCGAGCCAGCCCTTGGGTGGGCGTCAGACTGATGGTGCGGACCGTCTCCTCATCCAAATAGCTCACGACCTCCATGGCATATTCATTTTCCTCCCCCGCGCGCAGCAGATGGTTGAGTTTGGGCAAGCGCGCAGGAAAATGCGCGTCGATGACGTCGCTATGGATTGAAACAATGGTTCCTTGGGTTTGCCGATCGGTCATCATTGTCTTTGCCGGTTACGAAAACTCTCGGGCCAGAGACTCTTGCCAGGGTGAAAGGAGTACGGCGAGACGCTAAATCTTTCCAACACCCATAATCTTCAGAATTTGTCCTATCACGAGGGGAACAAAGCTCATGCTCAAAATGAGCGCCCATCCGGTCGCACCGGGATGAACCACGCTCAGTACGTTGGCCAACGGCGGCAGATAGACGGCCAAGAGTATCAGACCGGTACAGAGCGCCAGTGCACCCCAAACATAGGGATTGCGTACAATATCATTCTGCAGGAAACCGACGCCCGGCTCACGCATGTTGAAGACGTGCCAGAGTTGGGCGAAGGCAAGCGTCAGAAACGAGACCGTGACGGCGCGCTCCCGCGTCATGCCGAACCAACCCAGAGCCAGCCCCAACGCGCCCAGGACAGCTGCCGTAATCAATAGGCCGTAGCCGCCCATGAGCCGCCAATGACGCTGCATCATGATCGGTTCGTCCAGGTCGCGCGGCGGCCGCTCCATGGCTTCCGGATCACCTTCCCCGACGCCCAGCGCAAGCGCCGGAAAGACATCGGTCACCAGATTCAAGAAAAGAATCTGCAGCGGCAGGATCGGGAGGGGCGCACGCAAGAGGGATGCCACGCCGACAGTCATGATTTCGCTGATGTTGCACGAGAGCAGATAGAGCACAAACTTGCGAATGTTGGTGAAAATGGTCCGGCCCTGACGCACAGCCACGACGATGGAGGCAAAGGCATCATCTTCTAGAACCATGTCGGCGGCCTCCCGGGCCACTTGGGTGCCCCGCTGCCCCATGGCAACGCCGATGTCAGCCTTCTTGAGCGCCGGTGCATCGTTGACGCCATCGCCCGTCATGGCGACCACCAATCCCTGCTCCTGATAGTAATTGATGAGATCCAGCTTCTGCTCCGGGCTCACGCGTGCCAGAATGACGCTGTCCAGCAGGCGCTCCTTGGCTGCATCACTGAGACCGTCTTGGGCCTGCAATTCTTCGCCGTGGAGCACAATCGGATCCTCTTCGTCCACCAGACCGACGGCCAGGGCGACGTTGCGGGCGGTCGCGGGCTGATCGCCCGTTACCATCACCACGCGAATGCCGGCCCGATGGCAGTCTTCGATGGCGGCCTCAACCTCTTCCCTAGGCGGATCGAGCAGGCCGACCAATCCAACGAAGGAGAGATCGGTATAGGGATCGGCATCCGGGTTGTCTGCCTGCTTCGTTGCCAACCCCAGCAGACGCAGGCCATCTTCGCCCAGGCGCTCATTCTGCGCACGCCACTCCTCGCGCTGCGCATCGGAGAGTTCCAGCGAGCCTTCATCGGTTTGAATCCGGGAACAATTGGCCAACACGGCCTCCGGCGCCCCCTTGACCGCGATGGTGTAGCCAGCATCGCCATCGTCTGTACCGTTTTTGCGGTTGGCATGGTAGGTCGCCATCATCTTGATATCGGGATCGAAGGCGACCTCCTTGACTTCGGGATGTTCCTCCAGCAATTCCGCACGCACCATGCCGGCTTTGGCCCCGGCAATCAGCAGCGCGACTTCCAACGGATCACCAACACCGGTCTGCGCCCCGTCTGGTTCGGCGCTAGACTCCACAGAGGCATCGTTGCACAGCATGCCGAGTACCAAGCTCCTGCGGAGTTGTTGGTCCTCATGCGGATCGACGGTTGCGCCGTTGGCCCGAAATTCACCTTCCGGCTTCAGCCCCTCCCCCGTGACCGTGATTTCGCCTTCGGGCAAGAGATAGCGGACGAGGGTCATCTGGTTTTCCGTAAGCGTACCGGTTTTATCCGTGCAGATCACGCGGGTGCCGCCCAACGTTTCCACGGCAGCCAACCGGTTGATCAGCGCATTGCGCTGGGCCATACGGCGCATGCCCCGCGCTAATGCTATCGTGGCCACAATCGGCAAACCTTCAGGGATCGCCGCAACTGCCAGCGCGATGGACGTTTCCACCATGAGCAACAGATCCCGCTGGCGCAAAATCCCGATGACGGCCACAACCGCCGCAACCACCAAGGTCACCCAGACCAGCTTCCGGCCCAGTTGATCGAGACGTTCCTCCAGGGGAGTGCTTTCCGCTTCGGCTTCTTCCACCAGAGCAGAGATATTTCCCAATTCCGTTTGCATGCCTGTGGCAACGACCACCCCTTCTCCTGCGCCACGGGTGATGGCGGCGCCCTTAAACGCCATGTTGGTCCGTTCAGCCAGAGGCGTATGGGGCGCCAAGGCTTCCAACTGCTTGGCCACAGGGACGGACTCACCGGTCAGCGCGGATTCGTCCGCCTGCAGATTAGAGGCTTCGATGAGACGCAGATCGGCCGCGATCAAATCACCGCCTTCCAACACGACGATATCGCCCGGGACCAACTCTTCGGCGGGGAGTTCGCTCACCTGTCCGGTGCGCCGGACTTTTGCCGTCACGTTACTCAATTCCTGGAGGGCCTCCATGGAGCGGACGGCGCGCAATTCCGTGACAAAGCCGATGGCGGCGTTGATCACCACGACAGCGGCGATCGCGGCGGCATCGATCCATTCCCCGAAGGCGAGTGAAATCCCGGCAGCCACGATCAGCAAGAGCACGACAAGGCTCTTGAACTGCTCATAGAGTATCTGCCAGGCGCTGCGTCGCGCCGTATGGCGCAGACGGTTTTTTCCGTATTCTTTCCTTCGTCGGCGCACGGTCTCTCGTGCAAGGCCTTGCTCGGCCTCAACATCCAGCGCGTCCAGAACAGCTTGAGCCGGTTGCGCCCATGGAGAATGATTCGTTTCTTGAAGTTCGGTATTTTGATTCACTTTGTCGGTCATATCGCATTGTGATTGGTTGGACCATGCTGCTTTTTCAATTTTGACAATATTTGTTACGGAGGACGATAGACGGGAACACAGTTGGCGGATACATGGCAAGATACAACTTCCGCCACGGCCGGGAGGGGAGAAACGTTTTGTATCTTTCTTCTACCACTCCCCTGTATCGCGATTCATTGTCAGACGTATTGAGAACGACTATGGTAGAGGTAATCGAAAGTCGCAGCGGACGCCAAGCAGCCCCCTTCGGTAATCAACAGATACAAGGCGAAAGTGACGCCATGCAATCAATTCTTACGGTGACGATGAACCCCGCATTAGATAAAAGCACCCGAGCGCGCCAAGTTGCACCGGAGAAAAAGTTGGCCTGCGCCGCGCCCCGTTTCGACCCCGGGGGCGGCGGCATCAACGTTGCCAGGGCCATCAATATTTTGGGCGGTCATGCCCTGGCTGTTGCGTTGCTCGGCGGGGCTGGCGGCGAGATGGTGAAAGAACGGCTAGACGAAGAGGGGGTGGAGCAACATATCTTTGGCATAAGAGGCTTGACGCGTATTCAGAAACGGCTGGAAGAAGATACGCAGCACAGCGATGCATCTCAATCTTCTTCTTCCTGGCGCCAGCGGTCCAACCAGCGCTCAAGATACTTCACGCCGCTCAGCGTTACCAGCGCGAGCGCCGTGCTCCAAAATGCTAGAACTAGCTCTGACAGCGCCACGCAGATACCGATCACGGCCACAAAAAGGAGTGAAGCCGCCGTCGTCAACCCTTCAACTTCGCCGGCCTTGCGGCGCCGCAGGATGGTGCCGGCGCCAAGAAAG
>CAYZLP010000083.1:5456-10831 GCA_964478635.1 uncultured Caldilineaceae bacterium | reverse complement strand
CACTTCCTGGATATCGGACGAGACCATGAGAATGCCGAGCCCCTCCTGGGCCAGCGTCTCCAACTGCTCGTAAATATCGAACCGGGCGCCGATGTCCACGCCCCAGGTCGGCTCGTTGAGCAGGAGGACCTTCACGCCCGCTTCCAGCCAGCGGGCAAGCACCAGCTTCTGCTGATTCCCGCCACTGAGATAGCGGGCGTGCACCTCCATATCGCCGGCCATGCGGATGCCCAGCTTGTCGATCCATGCGCTCACGTGCTGCTGCTCGGCGGTGCGTCGGAAGAAGCCGCTGCGGGAAAGGGTCTCCCAGTTGGAGAGCGTCACATTTTCCTTCACGCTGCGATCCAACACGAGACCCTGGACCTTGCGATCCAGGGGAACCAGGCCGATGCCATTCCGCCGCGCATCCCGCGGGCTGTGCACTGCGACTGCTTGCCCGTCGACGCGAATGACGCCGCTGTCCGTACGCTCCGCACCGAATATGGAGCGCGTCAAATGCGTGTGCCCGGCGCCGAGAAGTCCGAAGATTCCCAGAATCTCCCCGGCATGGACCGTGAGGGAGACATCCTGAAAGCGATCGCGCTGGGTCAGCTGCTCGATTTGGAGCAGGGGACGCGCCGCGGGCTGCGCCGGCGCACGCTCCCGCGCCCAACCCTCCCCGATATCCCGCCCGACCATCATGCGCACCAGTTCCTGTTTCGGCAGTTCGGCGACCGCGCGGGTGCCGACCTTGACGCCATCACGCAAGACCGTCGCCCGCTGGGCAATTTCATAGATTTCATCAAGGCGGTGAGAAATGTAGATTATGGACACGCCCTGGTTCCGCAGCGTGTTCACGAACTCAAAAAGATGGGCTACGTCCTGGGGCGTCAGCGCGGCGGTCGGCTCGTCCATAACCAGGATACGCGCCTTGGCGGAGAGCGCTTTGCCGATCTCGACGATCTCGCGCTCGACTGCGCTCAGGCGATACATGGGCGTACGCGGATCGAGATCCAGGTCGAGTACGTTGAGCGCCTCCCGGGCCATCTCATAGGCCCGGGGCCAGTTCACCAAATAGTTGCCAAGGATCCCCCGCCTGGCCGGGAGATGGCCAAGAAGCAGATTCTCCGCCACGGAAAGCTCGGGCGCATAGTGAAGCTCCTGGTAAATCATGCGGATGCCGAGGGCCTCTGCGCTTTTGGGACTGTCGATCTCCACGTTTTGGCCGTCGATGCGGATATGGCCGGCATCCCGCGTGTAGTCGCCGTTGAGAATCTTGATCAGAGTAGACTTGCCGGCGCCGTTTTCCCCCAATAGGGCATGAACTTCACCCGGCGCCAAATCGAAATCGACGTCCTTGAGCACTTTGACGCCAAAGAAACTTTTCTCGATGCCCGCCATCTGCAAAAGGCGCGCTTGCTCAGCCATCATCGCCTCCTTCCCCGGCGCGTGCGCAGTTGATCGAAGCCCACGGCCAGCAGCAAGACGGCCCCGCTGGCAATCTCTTGGTAGAAGGAAGAGACATTCAGGAGCACCAATCCGTTGTCGAGGATGCGCAGAATCAAAACGCCCAGGAGCGTGCCCAACAGCGTGCCCTTGCCGCCGGACAGGCTCGTGCCGCCGAGCACCACCGCCGCGATGACGGAGAGTTCCAGGCCCACGGCCGCGCGCGGTGCGCTGAGCGCAAGTTGGGACGCGGTCAAGATACCGGCGAAACCAGCCAGCAGGCCGCAGATGATGTAGACCGCCAAGAGGACGCGGTTAATGGGAATACCGGCCAGGCGGCTCGCCTCCACGCTCCCGCCCACGGCGTAAATGGCCCGGCCAAACTGGGTTGTGCGCAGCACATAGCCAAAAAAGAGGTAAAGCGCGAGCATGATGATGAGTGAAACGGGCACGCCCGCGAGGGCGCCCCGGCCCAGGAATTTGAACGCGTCATTGTTGATCTGATTCGTCTGGCCGTTGGAAATGACGAAGGCCAACCCCCGGATGATGGAGAACATGGCCAGGGTCGTGATGAGGGGGTTGATCTTGATGCGCGTGATCAGGAAGCCGTTCAGCCAACCTACCAGTCCCCCCGACAGAACGCCCAAAACGGCTGCGATTCCCAGCGGAGCGCCCAGGGTGGTCCAGATGAAGCTGGTCATTACACCGGCCAGCGCGGCGACCGAGCCGACGGAGAGATCGATGCCGCCGGAGATGATGACCATGGTCATGCCGATGGCAACGATCCCGACGATGGCCACCGTCTGACCTAGATTGACCAGATTGCTGACCGACAGGAAGTAGGGTGACAGGAGGGCAAAGAACGCACAGAGTGCAATCAGTACGATGGCAAGCCCGAGTTCGGGGGGAAAGCTGCGCGTTTCGCTGCGGCCCTGGCTGGATTGGCGGGCGGTCGCCGTGGCCGTTGGCTGCTCCATGGCCGGTTACCGTTCTGTTGAGAATGGGAAACGAAAGGGCGGACCGGTTGATGTACCCGGCCCGCCACGTTGAACTACGCTTTTAGTCGCTAGCGCTGCAGAAGTCCGGCCAATTCTCCGGATAGTACTCGCAGACGTTGTCTGCGCTGATGAAAACATGGTCCACGTAGACCGAAGGCGGCACGGGCCGACACTCCAACAGGTCGATCATGGCCGGGATAATCTTGAAGCCGTAATTCTCGGGGAAGTAGGCCGTGGCGCCCAGATAGCGGCTGTTTTCCTTGATCATCTCCTCCTGGCCGGAGGGATCGGCATTCTGGCCGACGACGATGACGTTTTCCGCGCGGCCCGCAGCCTCGGCCGCGGCCACGACGCCGAGGCCCGTGCCGTCATTGATGGTCACGGCGACGATGTGTTCCGCATCGGGAATCGAGGGCAGGATGTCAGAGGTAACCTGGAATGACTCTTCCTGGGTATTCTTGCTGTCCAGGCGATAGACCTGATCCTCGGGCACGGGATTGGCCAGGCCGCTCTGCAGGCTGTCGAGCATACCCTGCATGCGGGCCGCAGGCACCGGGCCCGACTGGGGCAGTTCCAGCATCAGGATGGCGTCGAGCTGACCGTCCCAATTCTCATTGACCCAGTTGGCCGCCGCCTCACCGGCCAGCTGACCGGCCAGATAGTTGTCGGCGCCGAAGAAGGTTGCGCCGGGCATGGGAATGTCAATGGCGATGACGGGAATGCCGTTGTCGCGGAAGCGGCTCATGATCACGTTGCCGAAGGCTTCATCGGTTTGGAACTCAATCACGCCGTCGACGCCCTGGGAGATGAAATTCTCCGCATTGGCCAGCGCGGTTGCGCCGTCCAGCTTGTTGTCGGCAAAGACCAGCTCTACGTTGCCGGCTTCTGCGGCCGCGGCTTCGATGCCCTCACGGACCAGCTTGGTGAAGACGATGTCTTCGGTGAGGTTGGCAAAGCCGATCTTATAGCTATCCTTGGCGGTTGGACAGGCCGCATCGGCCGCGCCTGCCGCCGGCGCGGCGGCCTCCGGACTGACGGGTACGGCGGTACAGGCGGCCAACAATGCTGCCACGATGAGCAGCAAACCCAGACTCCTCCACAACTTCATGATCGTCTCCTTTTTGGTTATACGGACAGGACCGACTTCGTACCAGAGTTATGCAAGCCGCCGTCGTCCAGGCTGGGTTGACGGCGGTGATTCGCCCGACGTCGGCGCCAAATTTTCGGGGAAATTGCTGGAATTTACAAAATATTGTTGAAATTTGTGGAAATTTGTCTATAATATAGCAAACGGAGCAGATTGTGTCAATAGGCATTTTTTGGCTACAATGCGCATCTCAAACCATCAAAAACGCCATTGTGCAGGCCAGAAGCGGAATCCCGAGCGTCGCATTCCAGACATGTACCCCACGAGCCAAGAAGCATGATCGCCTTTGAGCGTCGCCAGACCATTTTGCGGCTGTTGCGTGAGCAGCCCGGTGTCAAGGTAGTTGAGCTTGCCAAAACGCTAGACGTCTCGGAAGGAACGGTCCGTAACGATCTGGATGCGTTGGAGCAGGAGCAGCGCGTGCGGCGCGTGCGCGGCGGGGCAGTTCTGACCGAAGGCGCGGGTGCGTGGCCGGCGCCGTCCCGAACCGTGGAAACGGGAAATCTTGCGGCCAAAAAAGGAATCGCCCGCTGGGCGAGCGACCTGGTGGAAAGCGGCGAGACGATCCTGCTCGACGCGAGCAGCACCGTCAGAAGCATGACGCCCTTCCTGAATTCGGAACAGCAGTTGACCATCGTCACCAATGGCATCGAAGCCGCGCAGGCCCTGGCCCAGAACCCCTCCAATACGGTGATCCTCATCGGCGGCCTGGTCGGGAACCGGGGCAACACCATCACCGGCACCGTGGGCGCAACCATGCTGGACGATCTGTACATCCGCACGGCCTTTGTCTCCGGGGTCGGCTTTGATGTCGAGATGGGCCTGACGGAGGACAACCTGGCCGAGGCACAGCTCAAGCGGCTCATGCTCAATGCCGCCGGGCGCGTCGTGGCGCTGGTGGATTCGAGCAAGCTGGGCAAAATCGGTCTGACCCCCATCGCCGGCGTCGATCAGATCGATCACCTCTTCACCGACAGCGAGATTGGGCCCGCCACCTTGGATGCCTTGCGGACGCTGCCCATCAAGATCACGGTTTGCGGTGAAAACACGGTGACGACCTATACGCCGCACCGGGAACAGCGCACCTACAAGATCGGGTTTGCCAATTTGAGCGAGGAGATTCCGTTCGCCGTCGACGTGCGGCGCAGCCTGGAACGTGCGGTCAAGGAGCGCAACAACATCGACCTGGTGATCGCCGACAACCGTCTGAGCGGGGAGCAGGCCCTGCGCATCGCCGACAACTTCATCGCCAAAGAAGTCGACCTGGTCATCGAGTATCAAATTGATGCCGCGATCGGCACTCAGCTGATGAACAAGTACCAGCGGGCCGGCATTCCCGTGGTCGCGGTCGACATTCCGCTGGTGGGTGCGACCTATTTCGGCGTCAACAATTTCCAGTCCGGTCACCTCGCCGGAATTGCCCTGGGTCACTGGATTCAGGATCAGTGGGCGGGTCAGGTCGACCGGCTGATCGTGTTGGAGGAACCTCGAGCCGGCACCCTGCCGGCCGCTCGCATTCAGGGCCAGCTCGAAGGTCTGGCCGACGTCATTGGACCGATCGACGAAGCGCGGCGCACCCTGCTGAACAGCGGCAATACCAGCGGCGTGAGTGAGGCGGCAGTTTACGAATACCTGCAGACTGCGACCGACGCCCGGCGCATTGCGGTGATCTGCTTCAATGATGACGCGGCCATCGGTGCCCTCCACGCCGCCCGCAGGCTGGAGCGAGAAGACGATATTGTCATCGTCGGCCAAGGGGCGGACCGCATGATCCAGGACGAGATCCGCCGGCCCCATTCCCGGAT
>CAYZLP010000083.1:0-5356 GCA_964478635.1 uncultured Caldilineaceae bacterium | reverse complement strand
CGCTACGCCCGCGCCGATGAGGATCGCGCCGGCCAGATTGGCGCCCGTCAGATCGGCCAGGACCAGGTTGGCCGCGGTGAGGTCTGCCCCGGCCAGATTCGTGTTGATGAGGTCGGCCCCGCTCAGATTGGCGCCGGCCAGATAGGCGCCCTGGAGGTTGGCATCGTTCAGGATCACGCCGGCCAAGTGGGCCCGGCCCAGATTGCGGTGGTGCAGATCGGCCTGGCGCAAGTCAGCGCCGCCGAGCAAGATCCGGGGCGCAAGGGGTGCGCCGGCGCCGCCATCGAAACCTCCCAGGAGCCCCCCTTCGTAAAGAAATTCGAGCAAAACGCCTTTGTCCGCGCCGTCGAGGAGGCGCAGGCCTGACATAACGTGGGCGCGCACCAACCTCCCCAATGGTACGTTTTCCGGCTCGTCCAGCAGACGTGTGACCAGGGGCGAGATCCGATCCAGCATTCGCTGCAGCGCTTCGTGAGAGTCGGTCATTACGCCACTTCCGGGTACGATTCGTCGGCGAAGACGATGCGTCCATCGACGATGGTTGCCAGAACCCGAACTCCCTCCAGCCGGTCCGCCGGGACGGCCAGCGGATCCTCGCCCAACAAGACCATATCGCCCAACTTGCCCCGCGCCAGCGTCCCTTTGACTCCCTCTTCGAAAGCCAACCAACTGCCGGCCACGGTACAGGCGTGGAGCGCGGCGGCGACGTCGATTCGCTCATCCGGGTTGGAGTGATTGACCGCGGCATGCATCCAGAGCAAGGGGCGCATGGGCGTCACCGGGCTGTCGGAGCCGAAGGCCACGGGCAGCCCCTGTTCCAGCACGCTCCGCACCGGGTCGATCCGGCGCGCCCGGTCCTCACCGATGACCTCGGGGTAGCCTTGATGATGGGGCCAGAAGTGATTGAACGACGGCTGCATGGCCAGGCCGAGCCCGGCGGCCCGGACGCGTTCGCGCTGCCCCTCGGCCGGCAGTTGGAAGTGCTCGATGCGGTGGCGATGATCGAGGCGGGGCGCTTCGGCCAGCACGCGCTCATAGGTCTGGAGCAGTTGCTCGATGGCCCCGCTGCCCAGACAGTGCAGGCCCATCTGCAGGCCGGCGCGGTGCGCGGCGGCAACGTAGTCGTAAAGCTCCTGGTCCGTGTAATAGAGCGTGCCGCACGTGTCCGGCGCATCGGTATAGGGCTCCAGCAACGCGGCCGTATGGGGGCCGAAATCGCCGTCTACCATGACCTGGCCGCAGCCGCCGATCTGCTTCAAGCCCAGTTCCTGCACGGCCGCGACGTCCTTTGTCTGGGTATAGGGCACGACCCTTACCGGCAACCGATCGGCCGCGGCCAGGAGCGCGCGTACGTTCTCCAGATCGTCCAGCGCATGGACCGTCGTGACGCCGCCGCGCACTGCCTCAACGGCGGCGGCCTCGAAGGCGTGCGCGACGCCGGCCTCTTGACCGAAGCGCTGCCAGAATTGGGTGAAGGCCAGAGTATTGGCCGGGCCGGTCAGCACGCCCTGAAAACTACCCGCCGCGTCCCGCTGAATACCGGGCTCGCTGTCCCCGGCATCCAGCGACGCCAAGGCCGTGTGGTTGACGGCGCACCAGTGACCGCCGCTTTCCATGACGTAAACCGGCCGGCCGCCACCGGCCTGCTCCAGTTCGTCGGCCGTGGGGAAGCGCTTCTCCCGGACCTGCTCCGGCTGAAAGTTGAGGGCGAGGACCAGCCGATCCGGCGGCATCTGCGCGGCGGCGGCATTTACCTTGTCCAGCAGTGCGCCCACCGTCTCCACCGCGCCCAAATCGACTGCCAATAGACCCAATCCGGTGAGGGTGAAGTGGACATGGGTATCGATGAAACCGGGCACCAGCGTCGCGCCCGCGGCATCAATGAGCCGGTCCACCCGATCCGCGTATGGGGCAACATTCTCCCAGCCGCCCACGGCCTGGATGATGCCGTCGACGACGGCCACGGAATCAGCCCTGGGCGCGTCATCTCGGAGCGTCAGAATATTGGCGTTGTGAATGAGCAGGGAACCGGTCGGGCGCATGACAAGACTCCTTGTGGACTACTTTCCGGACGGGCGGCCCACGACGTCGCTCAGGCCGTCGCCGATCAGGTTAATGGCCAGCACGCAGACGAAGATCCCGATGCCGGGAAAGACGCCCATCCACCAGGCCCGCCGCACGTATTGTTGGGCCGCGCTGAGCATGGCGCCCCATTCCGGATCGGGGGGCTGGACGCCCATGCCCAGGAAGCTGAGGGCGGCGCCTTCCAAGATCGCGCCGCCCACGCCGATGGTGGCCAGGACGAGAAGGGGCCGGGCGATGTTGGGCAGGATATGGCGCCCCATGATGCGACCGGCAGGCACGCCGGTCGCGCGCGCAGCGCTGACATAGTCGGCTTCCCGGGTGGCCAGGACGGAGCCCCGGGTCAGGCGCATGAACGAGGGCGCAAAGCCAATGCCTACGGCGATGATCACGTTGCGGGTGCCCGGCCCCAGAATCGTCACGATGACCAGGGCCAGCAAGATGCCCGGAAAGGCCAGGAGCACCTCGATCAGCCAGGAGATCCCCGCATCAAGCCAGCCGCCGTAGAAGCCGGCCGCCATGCCCAGCACGACGCCGGCAACCGCGCCCAGCAGCACCGCCAGAAAGCCGACCACGAGTGAGACGCGCCCGCCGAAAACGAAGCGGGCATAGAGATCCCGGCCCAGATTGTCCGTGCCCATGGGCGGCGCCTGGCCGGGCGCCTGAAAGGTGGCCGAGGGATTGACGGCCAGCGGGTCGAGCGGCATGAACAGCGGGCTCAGGAGGACCAATGCCAACAGGCCGAGCAGAAGCGCCATGCCCACCGCAACGCTGGGCTGGCGGCGCAACAGCGCAAAAGGGCTGCGTCTGGCGCGGGGCGGCTGGAGGGCCAGGGACGAAGGCGGCGAAGGGGTCATTGCAGACGGATGCGCGGGTTGAGATAGGCGTAGAGGATGTCGGTCAGCGTGTTGATCAGCACATAGATGGAAGCCGTGACCAGCACGACGCCCTGGACGACCGGAAAATCGCGGCTGTTCACGGCCGTTACGGCCAGACGTCCGATGCCCTGACGGGCGAAGATCGTTTCGACTACGGTGGAACCGGCCAGCAGGAAACCGACCTGAAGGCCCACAATCGTCACCACGGGGATCAGGGCATTGGGCAGGGCGTGGCGCAGAATCATGCGGGTACGCGGCAGTCCCTTGGCCTGGGCCGTGCGCATGTATTCCTGATCGAGGGTGTCGACCATGCTGGCCCGGACGATACGGGCGATGACGGAAGCCTCGGCCACGCCCAGGGTCACCGCCGGCAGGATCAAGCCGCGCCAGTCATCGCTGCCGGCCACGCTGGGCAGCCAGCCGAGCCCCACGGAGAAGACCATGATCAGCAGCAGGCCGAGCCAGAAACTGGGGATAGAGATGCCGGATACCGCAAGGGACATCACTGCGGTATCCACCCAGGTGCCGTGACGGAGCGCGCCCAGCATGCCCAGGCCCAGCCCCATGATCACGGCCAGCAGCATCGCGGCCACGGTCAACTGAATCGTACTGGGCAGCTGCTCCCGGATCATCTCGGCCACGGGACGACCGCTGCGGATGGAGTTGCCCAGATCGCCCTGGGCCACGCCGCGGATGTAGTGCCAGTACTGGACGGGCAGGGGATCGTTGAGTCCCAACTCCTCGCGCAGGGCCGCTGCCTGCTCCTTGCTGACGGCCTGGCGCCCGAGCAGCACCGTCACCGGATCGCCCGGCACCAGGCGCAGCATGGAAAAGGTGAGCAGGGAGACGCCCGCCAGCACCAGCAGGGAGGTGAGCAGGCGTCTCGCCAGATACGCACTCATTTACTCCAGGCCGACCAGGTAGAGCCAGGGATAGCCTTCCGAGTCGAACTGCCAGCCGTCTACGCCGGATTGCATGAGCATGACCCGATCGTAGAGGTGAACCGGCAGGGCCAGGGCATTTTCCATGATGATCTGCTGGGCCTGGGCGTACAGCTCGGCGCGTGCGGCTTCGTCGATGGTCACGGGCGCCTGCTGGAGCGCCTCATCCAGGGGCGCATCGACAAAACGCGTGAAGGCGGACCCGCCGTCGATGTTGGCCGAATCGTAGACGAAGCTCAGCACGCCCGGATCGCTGCTCGTCCAGCCCATGTTGACCAGGTTGTGCTCGCCGGCCGCAGCCGCCTCAAAGATGCCGGCGTCATCGAGCGTCGTGAGATCGACCTGGAAGCCGGCCGCGGTCAGATAGGCCGTGAGCAATTCCATGAACGCGCCTTCGTAGACGGGCGATGCGATATAGGTCACGGCCAAAGGCGCGCCGTCCTTCTCGCGCAGGCCGTCGCCATCTTCATCCGTCCAGCCCGCTTCTTCCAACAGGGCGGCTGCCTGCTCGGGATCGTAGCGATAGAGGCCCGCGGCGTCTTCGTTGTAGCCAAAGGTTGTGGGCGAGAGAACGTTGTGGGCCGGGCCCTGGAGACCGGCGAAGGCCACCTGGACCAGCTCTTCCTGGTTGACGGCGTAGTTCATGGCCTGGCGTACCAGCGGATCATCGGTGGGCGCTTTGGCCGTATTCAGCATCATATGGGAGGGCATGCCCGGGGCCGTAAAGGTCTCGACCACATACTCGCCGCCGGCCACGAGATCGGCTACATCCTGATAGGGCGGGTCTTCAACGACCTGGGCTTCGCCCGTCTGCAGTGCCGTCAGGCGCGTGGCGGGTTCGGGCAGGAAGCGCAGCGTCACCTCATCCAGCCGCGCCGGCCCGGTGGAGGCGAGAAACTCGGGTCCCCAGGAGTAGTCCGGATTCTGACGCAGGACCAGGCGATCCTGGGGCGCCCACTCCACAAATATGAAGGGGCCCGAGCCGACCGGATTCTGGCCAAACGCCGCGTCGGCCGAAGGACCGGGAGCGGGAATGCCCATCCAGGGCTGGCTGAGATCGCGCACGAAGGTCGGTTTCGGATCGGTGAAGGTCACGCGCACGGTCGTGTCGTCGACGACTTCGGCCGCGTCGTAGCCCGCGAGCGTCGCGCCGGCCGGCGTCGCAACCTCGGCGGCTACGATACGGTCGAAGGCATTCTTGACCGCGTCGGCGTTGAAGGGTGTGCCGTCGTGAAAGGTGACATCGTCGCGCAGGGTGAAGGTGAATTCCGTCGCGTCTTCATTCTCTTCCCACGCCGTGGCCAGGCCCGGATGAATCGTGCCAGCCTGATCGGCGACCGTCAGTGTGTCGAAGATATTCATGAGCGCCAGGCGCTCGGCAATGAACAACCCGTCCTTCGGATCGAGAGAGACCGGTTCGGTCGCCATGCCGAAGGTCAGCGCTTGCGCAGCAGG
>CAYZLP010000082.1:0-10837 GCA_964478635.1 uncultured Caldilineaceae bacterium | reverse complement strand
TAGCGCTCGGGAAAGCGGGCGACCGCGTCCGCTACGGCGCGCTCCCGCCAGCGTTTCGTCTCGGCGCGAATTTTCTCCAGTGCGTCGGCGTCATAGAGGGGCATGGCACCAATCCCTTTCACCTGTGATTTCTGACCCTAAAGGCTATGTTACCGCCTGTGGGACCCATTGTAAAGGACTTCTGATTGGTTCGGAGTGTTTCTGTTCGGTCTAGCGAAGCATCTCGTTGTCTCGGACACAATGCACAACCAATTGTCCTGACAGCGATCCTATCAATATGAGGTCCCGGCAAGGCAATCCGTAAGCTATTTTCGAGAATTGTGCATTGTATCAATAAGCAGGAGTGCTCTTAGATACAATGTACAACGACCTATCGGCTTGACCACCGTCATCAATCTCTGAATTGAGCAATAGAATGGAGGTGATTGACCGAACGGATGAGCAAAGTAGCCAGTTCGCCTCATGAGAGACTCACGGAATCCGAAAGGGATAAGCATAGTATTGTGCAGGCGAAAAATCACGCAGGTTGATATAGGTATTGGCGGTGAAGCGAGTCAGCAAGATGATCGAATAGACGACAAAACCTATACTGTAAGACATCGGAGTAAGAAACGGAATCAGAAAGAACCAGAACAATAGATTGTGCACCCAAAGCAGAATTCTGCTGATGCCGATGAGTTTGGGTTTGCCTTCCGGAGCATTTCGCTGAGTCCACGCGAACCGCGCGGATGTATGTAACTCGAGGACCAGTCAAAACAGCGCGCCCAGGACCGAAAGAATGATCATGCCATCGCGTGTATGTCCCACCGGGGTGGCAAGCCCGAAAAGGACAAAGGCAAACGTGGGCAGCCCCTGAACCAGAGAGATGATGTAGTTCCAACGGCGAGTGAAGAACTTCTCTTTCGTCATTTTGCACTCCTTTCCTGCCATCTTCTTGCATTGTACGTGGCCGCCTCACTCGGTATGCTGGCGCCAAGACTTAACAAGTGGGGGATCTGCATTGAAGGCCCAATCTATGAATACAAGGGAGCGCATGGTCATCTGCTGACTGAGCACCATCTGTTTGCCATCCAAGAACATCAAAGAGATGGCCGCAGGCGGGGCGCGACTGGCGGATCCACGCCGTTAACGCTGATCAACTGTACGTCGTCAGCCAAAATGGGGCAAATCAAGTCGAAACATAAGGTGGTGTTTGCCCGATTGGGTTCCAGGCGTATGTCGTCGAAGGAATTGGGATAAATCGAGGCTCTCAGCAAGGGAAGACTTATGAAGCCCTCGATGATCTTTTTGCCATTGACTAGGCCATTTAGTAGCCAGTGCTTTCGCAACTACAATATACTGTGGTTCCGTCTCGTGATATTTTTTTCGAAATCCTTTTCCGCATTCTACACTTCTCTAGATCCATGTCAAATCGGCCAGGTTCGGTACATGCACCCTAGATTTTGTGGCCAGCGGTAGAGGATCGGCATTCGAGGTGTTCTGACGTTGGATACACTCCAGAGTACCTCAAAACGTTACTTTAGATGCTTCTGGAGCGAAATTTACCGAAGAGTCTGGGATGGATTCGTTTTCCGGTTGGACCAATTAAGTGCAGTGAGGCAAGTTACTCACTGCACTTGACACTGCACATTCCACAGGTGTACTGCCCACAGGTGTACTGCGAACTCCATAACCCGATTTTTATACCTCAACCGCCACGATGGCAGGCGGAAACCACGTGCCGTCGATGACGGCGTCTTGCGGCTGATAGACGCGCAACGCTAGGTTGAATGCGCCGTCTGGCGCGGGTAACCAATTTGCCTCAGGAAAACCGTCCGGGCGCGTGTGCTGCACCACCAGTGTTAGACTGCCGTCCGACGCATACGTAAGGCCCGGTGAGTTCGGGCGTAGGATGTAGCGGTCAAGCGGATTATCCACCAACAAGGATACCTCGTTGTACATGGTGAGCGACCAAAAGCCGTACTCGTGCGAGGGCGGGAGTTGCCCCGGCGTAAAGGTGACCGTGTAGCGGCGGCGGCCTTGTAGCGTTGCGCCGTCGCTGTCCTGATAGCCGAAGTAATAGACGGCTTCCTCCAGTGGGAAGACGCCCATCTGGGTCGCCTGCACCGCTGCCCGCATGAGCACACTTGACGTTTCGAGGCCACTGGCCGGATAGGGAACGCGCCAACCGCCGCGAAAGGGGCCGTCCGAAATGCGGGCGTTCATCACAGCCTGGGCGTCGGCCGCCCCTTGAATGACAGCCTGCCGCGCGTGCGGATCCACAGGTATTGTTGCGCCGGGACCGACACCTACACTGCAGAAGAGTTTCGCCAGCCCTGCGTCGGACGCCGGCGGCAGATTGATACCCGTGTACATGTTGGTATGGGTGAAGAACTGCAGCGGATCCCGTTCCATGCGCATGGCCTGGATTTCGTACTCCGCCAGATCCACCGGCGGGAAACCTCGTGCGCCGGTGTCCCAACGGTCTAGCGGTGTCAGGCGAATTGCGTCCTGCAGCGCATGCAACTGGACATACTCGCGCTGGTCAACCGTGTATATGCGTTGCACCAGGCACACCGAAGGTGTCGGTGCAATGAAAACAGCGCGGATGCCTTCCGGCGCGGGATCGTCCCAGCCGGGCGGTGCGATGAGAAACGTGCCGCCGTTGTTGCCGAAGGTGCGCGGGCTGACAATCGCGAAGTTGTTGAAGTAGGCATCGAGCAGAGTGACCGAATAGTAGCGATTGGGAACGGGCGGCACCTCGAGCACCACCGGCCCCTGTTTGTCCAGCAGCAAATAGGTAGCGCCATAGAGTGTATCTACGTTCGGCGAGACGGTGGTTATCGCCGGCGTGGACAATTCGCGCATGAGTATCCAGCCGCCCAGCGGGCATTCGTCCGGTGCAAAGTAGCGCCGCCCCTGGATGAACTCGGTGAGTTGGCGCATATGCAAGAAGGCCGGGAAGGCGTAGAGATAAGCCTGCATGGCCACGGCGCGCACGTGGCGCATGTCCGCGGCGTCAATCTGGTCCGGGGTATAGTCAGAGCGAAACTCCTCAATGCGCGGAAGAGTCGTCTGCGTCGCTTGATCACTCATCTGGTTAGTCTTCTTACTTGCGGGGCGCAGTGGGTGCCACGATGTTTTGTAACATGAGCGAGGCAATCAACGTCACGACCGTCAGTCCGGCGCCGATCCAGGCGAGTGTGCCCAATGCGGCGGCCTGAGCCATGGCGACGTCGGCTGCCGTGCTTCGCGCCATGATCGTGGTCAGGCCGGCGGTCAACAATGCCACCCAAAATGCGGTGCCGAATTGACCGGCCAGCGGAAAGATCCCGGCCGCCATGCCTCGCTGCTCCAGCGGCGTCTGATTGAGCGCCGCAATCTGTACCGGATTGGTGAAGGAGAAACCGGCACCGCCCAAAATCGTCCCGATGACCACGCCCCAAATATTGAGCGCGGGGAAACTCAGCGCCAACAAAACCAATCCCGCCAACAGCAGACCCACACCCAGCGAAACAGGACGGCGTGGGCCGCCTTTGTCTAGCATTCTACCGGCAATGGGAGCAGCAACAACCTGGGCCAAGATCGGCAGAATCATGAGCAGGCCGGTCACGGTGGGCGACAGACCCAGCACTTCTTGGGTGTACCGCGCCACAAAGGCGCCCATGAGCACGTTGGGGAGGAAACGCATCATCGACACAAAGACCGCGATCGCCATATTGCGAATTGTTAGCAGACGGAACTGAATCAGCGGGTATTTCTTACGCAGGGAGACGAAGATCAGCAGCGCGCCCACTGCAAGCCCGGCGCCCACCAACACCAAAACAGGGGGCGAAGTCAACCCGCTTACACTGCCCTGCATGATGCCGGTGGTAAGCAAGATGACCGTCAACAAGATCAGCACACTTCCCACGTAGTCGAAGCGGGGCGACCGGTGTGGTGCCTGGGTATACTTCACACGCACTGCAAGAAACAAGGTGATCAGCGCGCTGGCGACGGTGAGAAGGTAGGCAAAGGGCCAGGAAACAGCTTGAATCAACATGCCTACGAAAGTGGGTGCGAAGGCCGTCACGAACATACTGATCACCATCATGCGGCCTTGCGCACCGCCTCGCTCCGCCTGCGGAAAGACATCCAGTAGCATGGCGGTCGACGCAGGGATAAAGCAGGCCGCGCCAAATCCTTGCAGGGCGCGGCCGACTAAGACGATACTGAATCGACCAAGCAGGCCGCCGCCAAATGTGAGGACGGCTCCGACGATGATAAGAAGCAGGCCGATTCGGAAGACGCGCATCCGTCCGAGCCGGTCACCCAAAGCGCCGCCCACCGTGACCGCACCTGCCAGAATCATCAGGGCCAGGTTGAGAATCCACTGGCTGGCTGTAACTGAAATCCCCAACGCTACCTGCATGCTGGGCAATCCTACCTGGGTGGCTGCCATGTCTACTGCCCAGGTTGAAAGCCCCGCGGCGGCAGTCAACACAGCATACCGCTTGAGCGTAGCCCCAGCGACCGGCACAATTGAGGTGGATTGTGCAACCGCCATCATTTTTCCCTTTCAAAAAGGCGCATCTCATGCCGGAAAACCAACCGTAGTTCAGAATGCGGAAATGCCCCAGCGAAATGGGCATATCCACCACAGGCAGAAATTGTCAACTCTTTGCCGCCGTGGCATTTCCGCGGTGTCGGCCGGACTCGGCAAGAGGACTGCCTAGGCCACATCGACCGATTTTACTTCCTCCGCCGCTTCCGCCTTTTCTACCGTCTCTTCGGGAACCTCGTAGCTTTCCACGGCGCCCCCCAGCTTCTCGAGTTCCTCCTGCGCAGGCGCCACTTCATGCGCGTCGGCCATAACGACCAGCGCCGCGCCACCGTTCTGAAGGTGCTCCTCCAGGTGTGCCTTATCTTCGTCGCTCAGGCCGAGGTGCTTGTGGAACAACGAACCGAGCACAGCGCCACCGGCAACACCTGCAATCGCACCACCAATCACTGTCACGCCGCCGGACAAGATGCCGGTGGCCACGCCGAGAATCGTGCCCCATTTGGCTCCGGTCCCCGCCGCACGCGCGCCGACTTTGTGCGTCTTGATTTTTCCGTCTTCCCAGTAGAGGATGCCGATGCCCCCCAGCTTCACTGCGTCATGGGCCTTGTCCCACGCTTTGAGCTGATTCGCAGCGGCGTCTGCTTTGTCCACTGCATCGAAATACGAAATGATCACGTGACGGTTCTTGTTTGCCATTTCTGCCATCCCTTTCTTAATAGAAGGCTTGGAAAACACAACGAAATATCAGATACATTCTTAGCCTGCATTACGAACAGACGCTTAAGTTTGCGACGAAAATCCAGCCGAGCACAACCGCGCTTCCTTCAGGTACACACCTAGATCATTGACCAGGGCATCGGCTCCACCTATCCAATGATCCAGGTGTGTACCGAAACGTGTATCCAGTGCAAACACAGCCGTAAGTTGCTACACTCGAGTGAAATGTCGCCAACGAACACCTTGGAACACCGGCGCGGATTCCGCTCAACTACCTTAAAGGCATGTTCAAGCTCTCGGCGGTGGAGCGGACGCCACGGTCGCCGGGGAAGGCACAGAGAGAAGTGGTACAGCTATGACCAGACTCATCAGCAATACGATTCGATTCCTATTGCGAACAGCCATTCTGTGGATCGTGGACGCCCTTTCCCTTGCCGGTGCGTCTTTTCTTTTGCCCGGTTTGACGGTCTACGCGGTCGGCACAACGCCTGCCTGGGCAGTTGTGGTGGCCGCGGCTATGTTGCTTGCCGTCGTCAATCTGTTGATCCGTCCCATTGTGCTGCTATTGGCTCGCCCGTTGGGATGGATCGCGATGTTCATCGTCGGCTATCTGATCACCGGCGTGGTGTTGTGGTTAACGGCGTGGGTTCTGCCCGGTTTTGACGTCACGATGCTCGGCGGTCTAGTCGGCGGTATTATTATCGCCTTCTTCAACACGATCATTACCGGCATCTTGGATGTGAACGAGGAGGGTTCCTTCTATCAGAATCGCATTGAGCGCCGGGCGCGCGAGCAACCGTTCTCCGGAGCGGACGAGCCGGGACGTGGGCTGATGATGGTGGAAATTGACGGCCTCAGCTACTGGCACATCAAGCGAGCGCTGGACGGCGGGCTCCTGCCCACACTGAAGGAGATGGTGGAAAATGACGACTATCGGCTCACGCTAGTGGACTGCGGGTTGCCATCAATGACGTCCGCATGTCAGGCGGGAATCATGTTTGGCGACAACCACGATATCCCCGCCTATCGATGGTATGACAAAAGCAAACAAAAGCTCTACGTCTCCTCCAGCGACGCCTCGGAGCTGAACCAACGCTATGCGCGCGGTCAGGGTCTCATGCGCGGCGGCTCCAGCATCGACAACATGTTTGACGGTGACGCCGAAAAGTCCATGTTCACCATGTCGAACGTGAAGAGCGGCAGCCCGGAAGAAAACAAGCGACGCGCCGACGACGTCAGCCTCCTCATGTTGGACCCGTATTTTCTCACGCGTGCGTTGGCAATTTTCTTTTGGGAACTGGGGCGGGAACTGTGGGAAGCGTGGCGGCAGAAACGCCATGACGTCCAGCCGCGCTTGAACCGGCTGGCCCATTTCTACCCCTTCGTCCGTGCCGCAACCTGTACGCTACTGCGAGATATCTCCACCAACATTGCCGTCATGGATATGATGCGTAGCGCGCCGTCCATCTACATGCTCTACTTAGGCTACGATGAGGTGGCACACCATTCAGGGCCGTGGACCGAGGATGCGTTTGGCGATCTGAAGCGTCTTGACAGGACGTTTGGCCGTCTACGCCAGGCCATCAAGAAAGCGCCACGCGATTATGATCTCCTCATCCTCTCGGACCACGGCCAATCCTTTGGTGCAACCTTCAAGCAGCGCTACGGCATTGACATCAAGACCCTCATTGAGCAACTGATGCCGGAGGGCACGACCGTCTCACAGTCTATCGGCGGCGATACCGGAGCTACCGGTCTCACTGGATTGTCCGGTGAACTGCAAAACGTTACGCAGAGCGGAGCTGGCAATGCCTTTGACAAAGCGCTGGCCAAGCAGGGCCAAAAACTCACATCCAGAGCAGCAAGCAAAGCCATAGAAGCCACCGCCGAGGAGATGCCCGCGTCCGTCACTGCGTATGGCAGCGGTAACGCGGCCCAGATCTACTTCGATTTGCTACCGAGGAAGATCAAGTTGAGCGAACTGAACGCAGCTTATCCCGGGCTGGTGACGCGGCTCGTAGAGCATGAGGGCATCGGCATCGTCTTCGGGTATGAGGATGATGAAACGGTGTTGGCCATCGGCAAGCAGGGCACCCGCAACCTGCACACGGGTCAGGTGCTCGGAGAAGATCCTGTGGCGCCCTACGCACCCGCAACCGGACATGGTGCGGCCACGATAGACAAACGCGTCTGGCAGATGAAGCGGGTCATGGAGTTTCCCAGCGCCGGGGATCTATGGGTGATTAGTACGGTCTATCCGGACGGCACTGTTGCAGCCCTGGAAGAACTCATCGGCAGCCATGGCGGTGTGGGCGGTGAGCAGACCGATGCCTTCCTTTTTCACCCGGCGGACATGGCCGTGCCGGAAACACGCAGTTCCGTGGACGTCTACCACATTTTGAACAGCCGGCGAGGTGCGCCCGTGGCTGAAAAGTCGGCGCCGATTGAGCGAAGCGCCGAAGACTGGGCGCTTGCAACTCTGGCAAAGGGGATCTCGCAGGTTGGTACGTGGACCGCCTATGCACTGCGTTGCCTGCTGCTGGATCGTGGGGCCTACGCTGAGGTGGCGCGCGATCCGTTTATGACGGGGCCCGCGCTTTTGATCGCCGTGGTCGGCGTGTTGCTGGGGACACTGCTCCGTGGCGGTGGTTTCCATGTTGTGGAATTCGTTGTGTCTTTGGCCCTCTGGCTGCTGGCTGCCGCGCTGCTTTACGCGGCCGGTCTTACTCTCACCAAGAAGGGCAACTTCTCCAGCACATTGCGTGCAGTGGGCTTTGCACAGGTGCTTTATGTGCTGACGCCTCTGGCACTGTTGCCATTGATCGGGCCACCCATCCGCATCCTGCTCGCGCTGGCGCTCTTCGTCAGCACATGGATAGGTGCGGCGGAGGCGCACCAGACACGGGGCTGGCGCACTGTTCTGCTACCAGTTATCGCCTTTCTGATCTTGGGGATTGGCTATGCGGTCGTCACGATGCTGCTTTCAGGAGCGGAGTTCACCCTCAGCAGCGTGTTCGCAAGCCTAGGGATTTCGGCGCCGTAAGCGACAAAACATCAGTCGACACCTATGTGGATTCATCGCTGTGGATGGGATTTGCATTGCGTTTGTGTTGCCAGGGCCAACGGCCTTCTTCATCGACAATAAGAGCCCAGCCCAAGAAAATGCGGATGAGGACCAGCAAGCCCAGTACGACCACATTTTCGAGTGAAGGTTCTAGAACGACCGTAATCATGATATCCGCTGCCACCAAAATTCCCAGCCCTAACAGCAGCGGACGCGCCAATACCATGCGGTACTAGTCAAAACGCCGATCAATCAGCACGCGCGTAGATATTGAGTCTCGGACGTAGCGCCACATACCTACCAGCACTGCGCTGACGATAATAACCACCGCTAGTAGTTCAAGGATCAATGCAGCGGTGTCCACAGATTGAATGACGGTTTGTTCCAAGTTGCCAAACACGGCAGCACATTCCACTTGAGCTGATTGCGCTTCGGCTCTTCACAGCGCCGGTACAGAGTCTAGCACTTTTCATCGAGTTTCTGCAAGCAGGCTTGATGACCTAGCGATTGATCCAGGTAAGAACCTGATAATCAATCGGTGTGACGTCGGGTAACTCTGGGATAAAGTAACAAGTAACGTCAGGAACTGAAGTGATGGGTTCAATTTCGCACGAAACACGAAAACGCTAGAGCAGTTTTCAGCCAGCTTTGACACCGAAACTATGGGCACAAGTGATTCTACGGAAAATCGGATAAGCCTGGGGATAGAAGACGACAGCTTTGCTGCGCGTGCCGTGGCCTATGAACTGTTTATTCTTCTCATTACGGTCACTTCACTGCTGGCAGTGATCGGCTACTATTTCGCGCCAATTGATCGTAATGCCAAGGTGGTGCTCTATCGCATCGAGGGGATCTACTCCCTGATCCTACTTGCCGACTTCCTTATTCGGCTTGGACGCGCACCCAGCAAGCGGCGCTACTTCTTCACCACAGGCTGGATTGATTTGGCCGGCAGTCTGCCGGGTGTTCTCATCCTGCGTTTTCTGCGGTTGGTGCGTATCTGGCTCCAGATCCGGCGTCTACGGTTGCAGACGCCGGCCGAGGCATTTCGCAATGCTCGCAGCCAACTGGCCCAAAGTACGCTTCTGATCGTCAGTTACGTCGTGACCGTGGTCGTTGCCGTTGGCAGCATCCTGATCGTTCAGGTGGAGGCACATGCCCCGAATGCAAATATTGTTACTGGTGACGACGCAATCTGGTGGTCCCTTGTGACAGTGGCCACCGTCGGCTATGGCGATCGTTATCCTGTGACGTATGTCGGCAGGTTGATCGGCACTGTCATGATCATTATGGGCGTCAGTTTGTTCTCGGTTCTTACGAGCTATATTGCTTCAACCTTTGTCGCCAAAGGTGACGACAATGTTGCGCAGGAAGTGCAACAACTACGCACAGAGATTCGAGATCTGCAGCGCTATCTCAAGCAGGCACACGCGACCGGTGCAGTAGTGCATCCCTCCATCGAGGGCCGGGGGGAGAATGTCGAACAGGCCTTTGACGGGTAGTGGCATAAGATTCCGGCATTTTTGCAGGTATTCTCCGAAAGGATTTCGGAAACGTGTTATGAACCAGCGACTGCCCTTTCTTCGCTACCTGCTGTGGGTTTTCCTGGCACTTTTGACCATTGTGGGCCTGTATTGGCTCTACGTCGCGGTTGTGTTGCGCACGCCCACCGAATTCACCATTGCCACGGGCCGCGAAAGGGGCGCATATTACTTCTATGCGACCGAGTACGCCAAAGAGCTTGAGAAAATCGGCGTCACCCTTCACATCCATCCCACGGCAGGATCGGTGGCTACCCTGGACCTGCTTAACCGGGGCGAAGTCGCAGTCGGATTCGTGCAGGGAGGTACTGCTGCGGGTCGAGCCGGCGACTCCCTCTACTCCTTGGGCAGCGTCTTCTACGAGCCGATCTGGGTCTTTTATCGCCATGCCGACTTCGCTACGCCGCTTGAGTACCTCTACGAATTGGAGGGGAGCACCATTGCCATCGGCGAGGAAGGAAGCGGCACCAATGTCATGGCTCGGAGCATGTTGGCGCTCAACGAGGTCACCCCGGAGAACGCAATGTTCGTGGAGGCGCCGGATGCGGAAGCGATCACTCTGCTGGAACGAGGCGAAGTCGATGCCGCCTTTTTTGTCATGGCTCCCGCGTCAGAGTTGCTGGCGCGCTTGATGCTGAATGATGAAGTCACGCTGATGGATTTCCGGCGCGCCACAGCCTATGCGACGCGCTTTCCGTATCTTACCGAATTCGTCATCGGTGAGGGCGCAATCGATTTCCGCCGCAACATTCCTAGTGCGGATATCACCATCGTGGCGACGACCGCGACGCTCGTGGCGAACCAGGAACTGCACCCTGACTCTGCCCGCCAACTGCTCACGGCAGCCATCGCCGTCAACGGTCAAGGCGGGGCTTTTCAGGAAGAGGGTGCGTTTCCGTCGGCAGCGCACACCGAGCTGCCCGTTCCTCCAGCCGTCTCCACCTTCCTTGAGGTAGGACCGACGGGCCTGGAGCGCTTCGTGCCGGTGCCTGT
>CAYZLP010000081.1:0-10863 GCA_964478635.1 uncultured Caldilineaceae bacterium | reverse complement strand
CTCTTCTTGAGTCAGTATGACTTTCCAGAGATGGACCTTTCTCTTCGTACCATTCCGAATAATGCGTTGACAAACGCTGAAACAACAGGCAGCACCCTGCAGGTCTCCAGCGCTGCTTCAAGTCTTAATCTCACGATTAGCGATGAGTCTCTCCAAAGGGCAGCCGTACCCTTTACGGTCGCACAAGAGAGGGGCCGTACTACCATCGAATCGTACCGCGTCGAAGCAGGTGACACGGTCCTCGGCATTGCGGCCAAGTTCGGTCTTCAGCCGGAGACAATTCAGTGGTCCAACCCGACCATTGAGCAAAACCCCGATCTGCTTCAAATCGGCGACGAACTGAATATTCTGCCCGTTGACGGCGTCTTGCACGCCGTGGTGGCAGGGGATACGCTCTCTTCGCTGGCCGCCAAATACAAGACAGATGTCGAATCCATCGTCGGCTATGAAGGCAATGGACTAGCCGACGCAAGCGCGGCGCTGACTATCGGCAACAAAGTCGTCGTTCCGGGCGGCATCAAGCCGTATGTCCCGCAGGCGGTGGCGGTCTACAGCGGCCCCATTCCCGCTTCGGCCAGCAAGGGCTCTGGAAGCTTTTCCTGGCCTGCCAGCGGCTCCGTTAGCCAGCAGTTCTGGGGCGGTCATCGCGCCATCGACATCGGCTCATGGACCGGTTCACCGGTCAAGGCGGCGGATAGTGGATATGTGGTCGTGGCCGGAGGCGGATGGAACGGCGGCTACGGCAATCACGTCATCGTGGACCATGGCAATGGCTTCGTAACGCTCTATGCCCATTTGAACAGCATTTTCGTGCGGCCGGGTGAAAACATCGCCCGTGGGCAACAGGTCGGCACCGTCGGCAATACCGGCAACAGCACGGGTCCGCACCTGCACTTTGAGATTCGCTATCAGGGCGTACCGCGCAATCCCTTCACCTACCTGCCCTAACGCAGGGTATGGGGTACAAGCAAAAATAAACGGGTGGCACAGACTGTGCCACCCGTTTTTGTTGCCGATTGTAGTCGCAGAAACGAAGCTTCGAATCTGCCGACCATAGGCCGGCGATGGGGCTATTGCTGAATTCCGCCTTCGGTCAGCTGACGCGGATCGAGCAGGCGGTCTAGATCCTCCTCGGAGAGATCGGTCTCCTCCAAGGCAACTTCTTTGAGCGAACGGCCTTCCGCATAGGCGCGCTTGGCGACTTTGGCGCCCGTTTCATAGCCGATTACAGGATTGAGGGCCGTCACCAGGATAGGGTTGCGTCCAACCAATGAGGCGATCCGCTCCTCATTAACCGTGAAGCCTGCAATCGCCTTGTCGGCCAGGACGCGGCTGGCACTGGCCAGCAGTTGGATGCTCTGCAGCAAATTGTAGGCGATAACCGGCAACATCACGTTCAGCTGGAAATTGCCCGATTGACCGCCAATGGTAATCGTAACGTCGTTGCCCACTACCTGGGCGCATACCATGGTCACCGCTTCGGGAATTACCGGGTTTACTTTCCCCGGCATGATGCTGCTGCCCGGTTGCAGCGAGGGGAGTGCAATCTCACCGATGCCGGCAATCGGTCCGCTGTTCATCCAACGCAGGTCGTTGGCAATCTTCATCAAGCTGGTTGCCACCGTCTTGAGTTGGCCGCTCAACTCCACGGCCGCGTCCTGGGTGCTCAGGCTGACGAAGTAGTTGGGGCTGGTCTTGAGCGCCAGTCCGCTCCGCTCGGACAGCTTGGCTGCGATGCGATCGCCGAATTCCGGATGGGCGTTGATGCCCGTCCCCACGGCAGTGCCGCCTTGTGCCAGTTCTGAAATGTGGTCCATGGCCCCGGCGACCCGCACCTGCCCCTGGGCAATCTGCGCAGCCCAGCCGCCGAGTTCCTGGCTGAGACGCACGGGCATTGCATCCATGAGATGGGTGCGGCCGGTCGTCACCACGCCGTCAAGCTGCTTCGCCTTGGCCAGCAAGGCATCCTGGAGATATTGCAGCGCGGGCAACAGATCCTCGTTGACAGCCAGTGCTGCGCTAAGATGGATGGCCGTGGGAATCACGTCATTGCTGCTCTGTCCCATATTGACGTGGTCATTGGGGTGAACTTTGCTACCCAGGATCTGGGAGGCTCGATTGGCAATGACCTCATTGGCATTCATGTTGGTGCTGGTTCCCGACCCCGTCTGGAAAATGTCCAGGGGGAACTGGTCATCCAGCCGGCCGTCTTCAACTTCCTTGGCAGCTTGCTGAATGGCGGCAGACATCTCCGGATCCAGCAATCCCATATCTTCGTTCACGGCTGCCGCGGCCCCTTTGATCATACCCAGGGCCCGGATAAAGGCCCGGGGAAACCGGAGGTCGCTGATGGGGAAATTGTCAACGGCGCGCTGGGTCTGCGCGGCATAGAGTGCATCTGCCGGGACCCGCACTTCACCCATGCTGTCGCGCTCGATGCGGAATTCCTGTTCAGACATTTGCCTGCTCCTTTTATGGTTCCGTACGGTTTGAAATATGATCGATTGCCTGCTGCACAGCAGACAAAACACAGCCGAATTCGTGCTGGTTGGCCTGCCCATTTTATCATCGGAAGGATGCAATTGCATGTTTGGCGCGCCCGCAGTGCCGCTCCTCCTCATTTTCAAGCGTTGGGCCAGTGCTTCCCCTATTTGACAGGCAAATTTTGCTCGCCTACAATCGATTTAAAACCATTCCCTGGAGCAACTAGCGCACTTTATGACAGAACGAATCCTGGTGGTTGAAGATGACCGCCGCCTACGGGACATGCTGCGCCGCAACCTCATTTTTGAGGGCTATGCAGTCGACACGGCCGAAAACGCAGACGAAGCCTTCCGCGCAATGCGCGAACGCATGCCGGACGCCATCATTCTCGATCTCATGCTTCCCGATATGGATGGAATTGAAGTCTGCCGGCGCATCCGCGAAGCGTCCAATGTCCCAATCCTGATCCTGACGGCGCGCGACAGCGTTGCCGACCGGGTGACCGGGCTGGACGCCGGCGCAGACGACTATGTCGTCAAGCCGCCGGTCTTTGACGAACTGTTCGCCCGTTTACGGGCCCTCTTCCGACGCCACAAGATGGAGGCCGATCCGGAAGTCTATGAGTTTGCCGACCTCTCGCTGAATCCACGCACCCGTCAGGTCTTCCGCGGCGATGAGGAAATTCCGCTTACGGCCAAAGAGTTTGACCTCCTGCATCTCTTCATGCGTCATCCCAACCAAGTGCTCACCCGTGAGATGATTTACGAGCACATCTGGTCCTACGACTTTGGCGGCGAGAGTAACATCATCGAAGTGTATGTCCGTTATCTGCGTACGAAGCTGGAAGCAGAGGGGAAGCCGCGCCTGATTCAGACGGTACGGGGCGTCGGCTATGCGCTACGCGAAGCAGGCGCTTGACCGGCAACAGGCGTCATTGACTGGATTCTCATCGAACATTCAGTTACCTTTCATCCCACGATTACCCCCGGCGGTCATACTCCAAATATGCAACGGGGTGAGACGGGTAACTACACGGATGAACTCAGCCTCACGGTGCGGCGTGTGCGCCGCACCGACGAACGCGATTTATCATCTTCCGATGCCATGACCATTCGTCTGCGTCTCACCCTCTGGTATACCGCGCTTTTGGGCACAACGCTGATTCTCTTCAGCGTTGTGGTCTATTCTGCCCTGGCAACCAACTTGTGGGCTCAGGTAGAACAGGACGCAGCCCGTCAGGCCGGTGAAGTCGCCACTGCCCTGACGCAACAGCTGCAATTCGACATCCTGGTCATCCGCAACACCCAATCCCAGGTGCAATTCCCCGACGTCGATTTCTTTGCCAGCGCCTCGGGCGTTCAGGTCATCGACTTTGACGGCATGATCTACAAGCGCAGCAGCAACTTGGGCTCTATGAGTGTTCCCGAGTACATGTCAGCGTTGGATCAGATTCGAAACGGCGAAAGTCACAGCTACTATGCGACCGGCGTGAATGACACCCGGATGCTCGTCTACAGCGTGCCCCTGATGGTGAACGAATCGATTGTCGGGGCGGTGCAGGTTATCAAAACAGTCGATGCCGTCAGCAATGCCCTCAGCCAGATCAGCCGGTATCTCATCCTTGGCACGGCCCTGAGCCTGGTATTGGCAGCCATTGTGGGTGCGTTCCTGGCACGGCGTACGCTGGCGCCATTGGACGCCATCACGCGCACTGCGGGCAGCATTACCCAAACGGGCGATCTGGGGCGGCGCCTCAATATACTGGAAGATCAAAGCGAGGTCGGTCAACTCAGCGCAACGTTCAACGCCATGCTCGATCAGATCCAACAACTCTTCAATACCCAACAGCAGTTGATTGCGGATGTAAGCCACGAATTACGCACGCCGCTCACAACGGTGCAGGGCAACGTCCAGCTACTGCAGCGCATGGTTGAGACCGCGCAGGCAGGCAAACCGATCACGCCCGAGATGCTGGGCCTGCTGCCCGAAATCCTGGGCGAAGTCGAGATTGAAACGACGCGCATGAATGCCATGATCAATGACCTACTGCTGCTGGCCCAGGCTGACAGCGGTGCGCTCGCGCTCCAACAAGAGCCGGTGGAGATGGACACGCTCCTGCTGGAAATCTACCGTCAGGCCCAGCGCCTTGCGGATCAGACCCGCGGGCCGGATACGCTGGACATCCGGTTGGGCAGCGAAGATCAGGCGCTGGTTTTGGGGGATCGAGAGCGGCTGCGGCAGCTCCTATTGAATCTGCTCGACAATGCCATCAAATATACGCCGGAAGGAGGCACGATCACCCTAGCGCTGGAGATCGAGGACGATTGGGTGAAAGTCATGGTGACCGACACGGGCATTGGCATTAGCAAGGAAAATCAAGAGCTGATCTTTTCCCGTTTCTACCGGACTGACAAGGCGCGCACGCGCGAACTGGGCGGGAGCGGGCTCGGCCTGAGCATCGTCCAGTGGATTGCGGAGGCGCATGGCGGCAGCGTCACCGTGGAAAGCGAACTGGGCGAAGGCAGTACTTTCACGCTCCATCTGCCGACCTACACACCCGAATCGAACGCCAAAACGGCTGTGACATAAGCGTGGTTCTTCCCGTGACGGAGGGCATTGCGCGGCAAAAAACTCGGCCGGATTTACGCGCCGGCGGCGGGAATGGCCTCTTCCGGGCCGGCAACCGGCAGCCCCATGAAGAAGGTGGTGCCCGAACCCGCCTCACTCCGCGCCCAGATCTCGCCACCATGGGCGTCTACAATAGCTTTGCTCAAAAACAGGCCCAATCCGGCGCCTGCCGTGCTGCGGCGCAGGCTGCTATCGACCCGATAGAAACGATCGAAAATGTGAGGCAATTCATGCTGCGGAATGCCGATCCCCTCATCCGCTACGTAGAGTACGACCCGGTCGCCTTGGCCGGTGGGTGATGGTTCAGTCCAGCCGCCGATCCGAATGACGCCGCCATCGGGAGAATACTTGATGGCATTCCCGACCAGATTGGTCAGCACCTGCCGTAAGCGTTCCTCGTCCCCCAGAACCAGCGGCAGCGGTGTAGGGAAATCCAATTCGATCTCATGCGCCGTGGTCTGCAGGCGATAGCCATCGGCCACACGTGCGGCCAGTTGTTCTAGATTTACATCGTCCATGTCCAGACGCAGCCCACTCGCCTGAATCCGGCTGACATCAAGCAGATTGTCGATGAGCGCTTCCAGGCGATCTGCCTCTTCCTCAATGATTTCGAGGCTCTGACGGGCCGTCTCCGCATCCCATTCTGCGTCTTCCCGGGCCAACGTCTGCGCATAGCCCTTGATGAGGGCCACGGGCGTTTTGAGTTCGTGGCTGATGATTGAGGTAAACGTCGACTTCATCTCCTCTTCCTCGCGGAATTTGGTAATGTCGTAGACGTTAACGATGATATTGACGAGTTGTTCTCGCTCGTTATAGAGGGGCGTATAGGTCACGGCCAGGGCAAGGCGTCGGCCGCCGGGCCGGTTCAATTCACCTTCACAGCGAGCGCCGCCTCCGGCAAAGAGGGCGTCCAGGTCATCAGCCTGACCGATATCATCCCCTTGGATCTGCTCCAGGGGCAATATCTCCTCATAGGGCTGACCCACCGCGTCTGCCGGGGTCATGTCGACCATGGAGGCCATGGCCTGATTCATGACCAGCACGATGAGTTCTGCGTTGAGAATCATGATGCCGTTGGCGCTGTTTTCGATAATGGTTGCCAGGCGCCCCCGCTCCCGGCCCAACTGCTGGTAGAGCCGCGCGTTGCGCACGGCAATCGCAGCCTGATTGGCAAAGCCCTGGAGCAGTTGCGTATCCATACTGGTGAAGGCATATTCACTGCGGAAGAGGTAGATGATGCCCAGTAGCTTGTCTTCAAAGAGCAGCGGCAATCCGACAACCTGGCCCAGGGTTGTGCCCAGTTCCGCCTCGACCATGTGAACCCGCTCTTGCAGGTCCGGAAAGCTGGATGACTCCCCATCGTCTTCCGAGGTTTTGGGTGCGGCTTCAATCGTGAGGAGCGGCTCAAAGGCCGGCAGCAAGGTCGGGTCGATGTTGTAGACGACCCGGACCTCGAAATGGATGGTTGTGGTCTGAATGTCTTCGACGTCCACCGTCTCACGGGTTAACGCGATCAAACCGGCCCGGCAGCCGACAATCTCGGCCGCGTTCTTAAGAATGAGGCGCAGCAGGCTGGGCAGATCGAGCCGCGACGTCATGGCCCGGCTAATCTGCAGCAGGAATTCGCGCTGGCGCAGTTGGTAGGTTGCCAGCAGAGCCGGCACGTTCACGGACATTTCATCCACGGCAAATCTCCTGCACGCACGACGCTCCCAATAACTAGTGAATCCCGGCAGAAATCCTCATACAGTTGCTACCGGCCGTAGAAGCGCCGGATTTCTGTCGCGGTACTGATGCTGAGCTGTGTCGAAGCATTCACGCCGATCTGTACTAGCGTTCTAGATCGGAGCCCGTAAATGAGGCCGGCAGCAGCTCGGCGACGGAAGTCGTCTGATAGTTCCCGGCAGCATCGGCAATATAAATGACCATATCGGGGCCTAGTTCGGCCATGACTTGACGGCAGATGCCGCAGGGCGAGCCGCCATTCTGAGTTGCCACGGCAAGGGCCACAAATAGTCGCTTCCCCTGGGCGACGGCGGCAGTCAGGGCAACGCGCTCGGCGCAAATTGTTGCAGGATAGGCCGCGTTCTCCACGTTGCAGCCATAGATCACGGCCCCATCCGCAGTCAACAAGGCAGCGCCCACGGCATACTGGCTGTAGGGCGCATAGGCGCGCGTGCGAGCCTCTAAAGCGTGGGCAACCAGTTCATCCGGCGACATGATAGAGACTCCCCTAACGATGTAATGACGGGACGACGTTGGTCTCCGGGCAATCGGTTCAATCCACAGAAAGCGAGCCGAGTAACGACCCCGAACCGGAGACCCGGCGTTCCCCAGCCTCCAGGACTTCTTCATCTTCGGCCGGCACACGCGCACTTTGTTCGACCCGTACCTGGTCGATGCGCCGACCATCCACGGATAATACCGTCAGCAGCCAATCGTTGCAGGTGACCGTTTCACCGGCTTCGGGCACATGGCCGAGGAGGCTGTAGACTAGACCGCCCAAGGTGTCCGCATCTTCATCGGGCAGCTCGGTCTCCAGCAGGTCGGAGAGGGAATCCAGGTCCAGGCGTGCGTTGAGCACAAAGGTGTGAGGGGCGACTTCCAGGACATAGCTCTCCTCTTCCTCGTCATATTCGTCCTGGATATCGCCAACGATCTCCTCAAGAATATCTTCGATGGTAATCAGCCCTGCGGTCCCGCCGTACTCATCAACGACGACGGCGATATGAACCCGGCGCTTCTGCATCTCGGCAAAGAGCGTATCCAGCGTCTTGGTCACGGGAACGAAATAGGCCGGGCGCAGCAAGTCACGGATAGGGCGGTCCATCATATTTTCCTGGAAACACTGTAACAAATCCTTGGCATAAAGAAAACCGAGAATTTTGTCGATGTTGTCCTCAAAAACCGGGATTCGGCTATGTCCGGCGTCGATAATCACATCCAGCGCAGCGCGCAAGGAGGTCGAAACTTCCAGGGCAACCATGTCGATGCGTGGCACCATGATCTCCCGGGCAACGGTCTCTTCCATATCGAGAATGCTGGCGATCATCTGCCGCTCGATCTCCTCAATGGAGTCTTCCTCATCGCGCACGTTGATCAGCAGACGCAGGCCGTCTTCGGTAAGGAAGACGCTCTCCTCCGATACTTCCGCCTCGCTGTCGCTGATCTGCAGTCCCAGACGCTGAAGCAATGCTGCAACGGGCCAGAGTAGCATGACGATCGCATTGGTCAATGGCGCCAGCGCCAGTGCGACCGCATCAGGACGGCGCTGCACGTAAGCGCGACTCAGTACCTGAAGCGCCGCAAGCACGATCCAGAGCGAGAGCACGGCAAACAGGGCGCTCAGCCATCGTACATCTTCCGCAAAGAGCATGACGATACTCACGCCGGCGCCCATCAGGCCAGCCGTCTTGAGCAGCATGGTCGAAATCAAGAGTTGAGTTGCGTCGGCTAGAAGCGTCTCAACGGTCTGCGCTCGCCGATTTCCGGCATCAACCAGTTCACGCATATTGCGTCGGTTGGCGCTTGAATAGGCAATCTCCAGGGAGGCCGCGAGGAAGACCAACCCCATCGAGAATGCCATGATCAGCCAAGGTAATGGCTCAATGTCCACGAAATGACTCCTTCGTCCAGCCAACAAAGCAAGACATGACCGCCGGTGGCGGTATGGTCAAGAGCGCCTCACTGTGAGGCGGTTCCACGAATATTCTCCTTGTCGGATTGCCGCTGACTCTCACGTGCCGGCACACCGTAGACAAGTCTACCATCCTGTACATCATGCGTAACAACGGATCCTGCGCCGGTACGTGCGCCGGCGCCGATATCGACCGGCGCCACAAGCATGGTGTCGCTGCCGATGAACGCATCGTCTCCGATCCGGGTTCTGTGCTTGCGGGTGCCGTCATAATTGCACGTGATCGTACCGGCGCCGATATTGGCATTGGCGCCCACCTCGGCATCACCCAGGTAACTGAAATGGCCCATCTTGACACCAGGACCGAGATAGCTATTCTTGACTTCGCCGAAATTGCCCATATGGACGCCTTCGGCCAGATAGGCGCCCCTGCGCAAGTGGCCGAAGGGACCGATTTCACAGTAATTTTCAAGGATAGCGTACTCAATAACGGAATAGACGACTCTGCAGTGCTCACCGATAGCGCTGTCCACAATCTGTGTATTGGGGCCGATCAGCGAGTGCGCGCCGACTCGGGTAGTGCCCTGCAGGTAGGATCCGGGCAAGATGGTGGCGTCGGCCTCGATCTCGACCGTGTCCTCAATAATCACGGTCGCCGGGTTGAGGATGCTTACGCCGGCCAGCATGTGGCGTTCCAGAATGCGCATGCGCATGACCTCCGTCGCCTGGGCCAGGTGGATGCGCGTGTTCACCCCATCCACTTCATCCAGAGGCGCCTGGATTGATACGATGCGTCGGCCTTGCATCTGCGCAATCCCGACCAAATCTGTCAGAAAGTATTCGCCCTTGGAACTGAGGGGAATGCGGTCGAGATTAGCGCGCAGCCAGGCGGCATCGAAACAGTAGATTCCCGGATTGAGTTCTCGAATTTTGCGCTGTTCCGGCGTGCAGTCGACTTCTTCCACGATCGCTTCTATATCACCGGCTGCGTTCCGCACAATACGTCCAAATCCTTGCGGATCTTCGCGTTGAACGGTCAACATGGCAAGCGCCGGTTTCTCCTGCGTACGCGCTGCCTGCAAGAGTTCGGTCAATTGGCGCAGCGTTTCGCCGCGCAGCAGCGGCATATCACCGTAAGTAACCAAGACAGCATCGGCGTCATCCGGGATGGCGGGCATGGCTTGTTGCACCGCATGGCCCGTACCCAGGAGTTCGGCTTGTTCGACGAATGCCGCACGGCCCGTCAGCAGGGCGCGCACTTGTTCCTGGCCATGACCGACGACCAATAGGGGGGGATGGTCGGCAACCGCCTCCGCCGCCATGACGGCCCATTCGATCATGGGGCGTCCCAAAACGGGATGCAAGACCTTGGGCAGCGACGATTTCATGCGGGTACCGTAGCCGGCAGCCAGAATAATGGAATAGACATTCATGGGTCAGCCTTTCGATCAAGGATCGCAGACCAATGCAAAGAGCCCGACAAGTGCCTTATGCACTGTCCGGCTACTAAAGATTGAGGTGATTGGCTCAGGACGGGGAAAGGTCGACGTAAGTTGGGTGTCGGGTCAGGAGGAGAATCAGCGTCCATCAGAGCTGTATCGAGAATCGTCTAGCCTGGAGAGAGCCGAGTGGCTGCAGGGCAGGATCGACGGTGCACAAAACAAATAAAAAAAGAGAGCTTGTTGGCAATGGCCTACTCTCGCATGCAGTTACCCGCATACTACCATCGGCGCTGGTGGGCTTAACTTCCGGGTTCGAGATGGATCCGGGTGTACCCCCACCGCTCTAATCACCAACAAACTCTCTTTTTTGCAAAACCTAAGTACCAGCGCTTGATACGCTAAAAACTGATTAGGATTAGGAACATTTTCATGCAGCTTATGTCGTAAGTATGTAGATTAAGCCCTCGTGCATTAGTACGGCTTCGCTAAAGGCATCTCTGCCCGTACACGTGCCGCCTATCAAGCTGGTCGTCTTCCAGCGCACTTACCAGGTTAACCCTGTGAGGGAATTTATCTCGAAGCTGGCTTCCCACTTAGATGCTTTCAGCGGTTATCCTTTCCAGACTTAGCTACCCAGCGATGCCGTTGGCACGACAACTGGCACACCAGAGG
>CAYZLP010000080.1:0-10875 GCA_964478635.1 uncultured Caldilineaceae bacterium | reverse complement strand
GAATGCCCGCCATATTCCGTTCGAACTCGATGGCGCGCAGCCGCTTGTCAAGCCGGCTGCGTTCGATACGCCGCTGAATGAGGCGCGGCAGGAGCCTTTGGTATGCACCCTGATCGTCCAGGAGCACATACTCTGCCGCGCCGGCCTCCATGGCCGCAACGATCAGCATCTCATTGCCGGGTGCTGCGGCGAAGATGACGGGAGTTGGGTGGGCTGCTTCGATGACGGCAAGTCCCGGGCCGTCAGGCAGGATGTCAGCGGTAACGACCACGTCATAGGCCGCTTGTTTGAGTCGGAGGAAGGCCGCTGCCAGCGTAGCGACAGATTCACAAACATAAGGTGCCGATTGGAGCCCACGCAAGCTTGGAAAAAGCGGTGAGTCAGCGGTTTCGTCTTCAACACATAGAATTCGGAGCGACATGGCTTCTACCCCGCCATTGGTTTTGTTTCCATGGTTTCGACTGTCATCGTATTCATTTCTAAGGTTTTCATTTCCACCGTATAGGCGCTTTGTCGAGCATCGCCCGGTTTGGGTTTGGGCGACTGCCCTTGCTTGATGACGAGTGCAAGACTGGCTGCGCACTCCTTCGTTCTGTCGGCCGTAAGCCAAGCCGAAAAACTGCATCCAGATCAAGCTGCACCCTTGTGTTCACATTGTAGCATGAGGCGGGGGAACGATTGAAGAACCTTACAAAGGTAGACGGTTGATCCCCAGCTCCTTGCGGCGGAATACAATCTAGACCAAAGACAGTGCGCGATCACAATTCTCGTAGGTCGGGGCATCCTTGCCCGACCTACGAAAGTCATCATTTCGTTGTGCTTGACAAAGACTCTATTTGCATATATTATTATAATATAATATTGTTCTACTTATTTGACTGCGTGATACCGAATCGCGTGTGACCTTAAGCGTCCGTATTGTGTCAACCTTGGTCAGGGTGGGCATCTGCGTGATTTGGCTTTAAGAGCCTATCCGAAAATTCGGTTGTGAGTCCCGACTCTTCTCCAGCCAGAGTGTTCGCCACACAGAGTTTTCGGACAGATTCTAATTGTCACAGTATTCGAACTTCGTACATTCCTCCCGCGCGAAAACCGGCGGGAATGTACGAAGCTCAAGTGACATCTCCATCAGTAAGAGAGGAGAGCTGGTGAAAACCGCTGCTGTGGTGCAACTCGATCGGGACAGTTTCGTCCCGCTTTATCATCAACTATATGAGGCGCTGCGCAATCAGCTCGACACAGGCGTTTTTCAGCCAGGCGACCGCATGCCCACGGAAGCCGAGTTTTGTGAACTCTATGGCGTCAGTCAAATTACGATTCGCCAGGCGTTGAACATGTTGGTCGATGCTGGTCTGATCTATCGGCGCAAAGGCAAGGGAACCTTTGTCTCCAAGCCGGCTATTACCGCCAGTCTTCGCAAACTGATCAGCTTTGAAGAAGACATGCGCCAACGGGGCTTGACCCATCATACCGAAGTGTTGGACATGGGAACGGCGGCCGTCTCCCAGCACACGGCCCAGGCATTGGATGTGCAGATCGGGGAAGAGGTTGTCTATGTTTCTCGCCTGCGCTATGCCGAGGGTGAACCCCTCTGTGTCGAACGTACCAGCGTCTTGAAGAAAGTTTGCCCGGACCTGCTAGAACATAATTTGGCCGGTGAGCCCTTAATGGAAATTCTGCGGCGAGCGTATGGGATCGTACTCACGCGTGCGGTACAGACCATTCGCGCCCGGCAAGCCGGACCAGAATATGCCGAATTGCTCCAAATTGCGCCCGAAGATTCCCTGTTGGTGGTCGAGCGTGTTGTCTATTCGCAACATAATCAGCCCGTCCAGTTCGCCCGCATCTTCTACCGGGGCGATCGCTATGCGCTACATCTGGAACTAAACTGATTGATTCATACCCCAATTCGTGATTGAACCATCGGTCTGCGGAAATACGCGCGCATGTTTTCGCGACCACGGTGGTTTCTTTCTGCTTTTCCTTTGCTGGCTTTCTATTTGGTCCCCCATGACTTCGGTTCCGCGAAGGCTATGTAATGAAAGGAATGGAACAGCTATGTCAAAAAGATGGCTTGCGATGCTCTGGATGGTTTTCGTGCTGGCGTTAGCGGGCTGCGCCGCGCCGGCGCCTGAGGCCGATGGCGCCGCCTCGGCGGAAGCGCCGGCCCCTGCCGCCGCAAGCGCAGATATGCCTCCTTCCGCCTTCAATGAAGCGCCCATGTTGGCTGAGAAGGTGGCCACCGGTGAACTGCCCCCCGTCGAGGAGCGTCTCCCCGACCCGGATGACATCTATGTCGTCGACGTGGTGGAAGAGATTGGCGATTATGGCGGAACGTGGCGCAACGTCTCCCAATACTCGTGGGCCGGCCCCATCCGGCTGATCATGTACGATCCCCCCGTGCGGTGGGCGCCTGACTACTCAGCCTATATTCCCGGCTCGCTCCGATCCTGGGAATATAATGAAGATGGCACCCAGTTGACCCTGAACTTCCGCCATGGCATCAAGTGGTCGGACGGAGAGCCCTTCACCACGGCCGATCTCCAGTTCGCCTGGGAAGATATGTTGGTGAACGAGGAGTTCTCCGCCCAGAATCCGCCCGGCTACATGCGCAACTCGGACGGCTCTCCCGCCACTGTGACCTTCCCTGATGCGTACACCATGGTCATCGAATGGGACAAGGCCCAGTGGCTTGCCCACACCATCATGGCCCAGGGCTACTGGGAATGGGAACGCTTCATGTATCCCAAGCATTATCTGAGCCAGTTCCACCCGGACTACGCCGATGACGGCGACTATGCCACCCTGGAAGAGAAGGCCGTCTGGTACGAGAATCCGGAATTTCCGACGATTTTCGCCTGGACGCTGACCGACTTCACGCCGGGTCAAAGCTGGAAGTTCGAGCGCAATCCCTACTATTGGAAGACGGATCCGGAAGGCAATCAGCTGCCCTATATCGACTTTCTGGAATTCGAGCTGGTGGAGGACAGTGAAGTGCGCCTGCTCAACACCTCTCAAGGACTGTATGACGCCACTTTCCGCGCGGTGGAAACGTTCACTGACATCCCGTTTCTTCTGGAAAACGCCGAAGCCAATGATTACCGGGTGATCAACTATGCTCAGGGCAACGGCGCAGAACCGAATTGGATGGTCAACCAGAGCTATCGGGGCAACGGTGAACCCGAAGAAGTGGTGGCCGAGATTCGCACCCTTCTGCGCACGCCGGCATTCCGGCAAGCCCTTTCTTACGCCATGGATCGGGAGCGCGTGTGCGATGTCGTGTGGCAGGGCTTTGCCGAGCCCAAGCAGTTCACCGTGAGCCCCCAATCGCTGCACTTCGCCACCGAAAATGGCCAAGCGCTCTACGAAGAATGGGCCAATGCATACGCCGATTACGATGTGGCGTTGGCCAATCAGATGCTCGATGAACTGGGGCTGACCAACCGGGACGCTGACGGCTTCCGCACGCTGCCCAGCGGCGCGCCGCTGGAGCTGGTGCTCGATTACTGGGACTATGGCCTCGTCGACCAAATTGCCGATGCCACGGAAATCTACCGCACCAATCTGGAGGAGATCGGCATTCGCGCCCGGGGCAACCAGTTGGCTGACGTGAACGAGTGGCTGGGCACGCTGAACGAAAACTCGTCCTACATGCTGAGCGCTGTCGGCGCCGCCGAGATGGATCTCTGGACCTATCCGGACTGGATCTTCCCCATACGCGGCGAACGGGCTTTCCCCGCTGTCGGCGCCTGGTACCAGAGCGGCGGTGAGGTTGGCGAAGCGCCTGAACCCGGCAGCCCCGAAGAGCGCATGATCGAGCTCTACGAGGCCGGCTTCGCCGAGGCGGACCCGGACGCCCGCAACGAGATCATGCTGGAGGTCTTCCGCATTCACATCGAAAATGGGCCCTTCTCCATCGGCGCCTGCGGGGACATTCCCAATCCCGTGGTGGCTAAGAACAACTTCCGCAACATTCCGGAGACCGGAGTGATGGGGCCGTGGGCGCCCGGTACGCCCGGCAACCAGCACCCGGAGCAGTTCTTCATTGCCAGTGGTGATTGATCGGTAGCGAATAATCGAGAATAGATAATTGTGAATTGCCAATGTTGGCGAATCGACGCCGATCGTAACTCAGTACTTCACGATTTGGCGAAGGACGAGATTCCTCGCCAACGTTTCGCCAGAGTGATGGGATCGGTGCAAATCCGCTGTCGCTCTGCGACCACTTCGTGAGCGGAATGACAAATCGTGAAGTACTGTAACTCATAATTATCTATTCTCAATGAATTGTTCGTAGGACGACATTAGGGACGAGACGCAATGGCAAGCTACGTCATCCGCCGGCTCGGCTACGCGGCCGTCATGTTGGTGCTGGTTTCGTTTGTCGGCTTCTTCATTATCGAGCTGCCTCAGGGCGACTACCTCACAATTCGCCTGGCCGAACTGGAATCCCGGGGAGATCGATCGGCCGAGGATCGTATTAACGCCTTGCGTGAACGCTATGCGCTGGATAAACCGTTCATAGAACGCTACGCATGGTGGGCAAGCCGTTTCGTTCAGGGCGACTTTGGTGAATCCTTTCAATTTGAGCGCCCGGTGCGCGAAATTCTGGGCCAGCGCATGGTCAACACCATCATCCTTGCGGTTGCGGTGCTGCTCGTAACCTGGATGATCGCCATTCCACTGGGGGTCTATTCAGCGGTGCACCAATACTCGGTGGGCGATCAGATCATCACAACGATCAGCTTCATTGGGTTGGGCATGCCGGGCTTTCTTTTGGCCCTGCTCATCATGTACGTCGCGGTCGTCTATTTCGATCAGGAGGTGGGCGGTCTCTTCTCCCGCGAATTCCGCGATGCACCGTGGAGTATCGCCAAGTTTTTCGATATGCTCAAGCATTTGTGGATCCCGGCCCTCATCGGCGCGGTGACCGTTTCGGCATCCCTGATCCGCATTATGCGCGCCAACCTCCTGGAAACCTTGGGCCAGCCCTACATAGAGGCTGCCCAAGCCCGTGGATTGCCGGACCGCACGGTGAATTGGAAACATGGCGTGCGCATGGCCATCAATCCGCTCATCGTCATCCTGGGCTCGGAGGCTTTCCCTAGCATCATTGTGGGCAATGCCCTGGTTTCGATTGTTCTCAATTTGCCGACCGTGGGACCGCTTTTTGTCAATGCGCTTCAGAAGCAAGACATGTACCTTGCCGGCACAGTCTTGGTCTTCTTCACTTTCCTCCTGGTGATCGGCAACCTGCTGGCCGATCTGTTGCTGGCGTGGAGCGATCCGCGCATCAAATTGGACGGATAAGGCATCATGGGTATCGAGCCCACCGTACAACGAGCAGATGGGACGCAGAAGTCGGGCGTGCGGCCCAAAGGGCAGAGCTACTGGCAACTTGCCTGGTGGCGCTTCAAGCGCAATCGTCTGGGCGTCGTTGGCGGCATCATCGTGCTGCTCTTCTACTTCGTCTGCGTTTTTACAGCCGAATTTTTTGCGCCCTATTCGCTGGATCACCTCTCGGATTACCTGGAGGCGCCGCCCCAGCGAATCCACTTCCAGGACGAAGATGGCAAGCTCACGCGGCCCTTTGTTTATGGCTATCGAGAAGAAATCAACCAGGCGCTGCTGCTCCGTACCTGGGCGGTAGATACGAGCAAGCAGTATCCGCTCTTCCTCTTCGTCCAGGGCGAACCATATCGCCTTTGGGGCGTGATTCCAACCGACATCCACCTCTTCGGCGTGGATCCGGATGATCCGGAAGCCCATTTCTTTCTCTTCGGCACAGATCGCCTGGGACGGGACATGTTCTCACGCATTCTTTTCGGCGGACGGCTGTCGCTCCTGATCGGCCTGACCGGCGTGATTCTCACGCTGATTCTCGGCGTAACCCTCGGGGCAATCTCCGGTTACTATGGTGGGATGACGGACACCATCGTCCAGCGGAGCACCGAGTTCCTTTCGGCCTTTCCCGACATTCCGCTTTTTCTGGCCCTGGCGGCTGCCATTCCGCCCCAGTGGTCGCCCATCACCGTTTATTTCATGCTGACGATCATTCTTGCGTTTGTGCGCTGGGGCGGCACGGCCCGCCAGGTACGTGGTCTGGTCCTGTCCCTGCGTGAACGGGAATATGTGCTGGCCGCCAAGAGCTACGGCGTGGGCGACCGCAGCATTCTCTTCCGCCACCTCATACCTGGCACTATGAGCCACGTGATCGTCATCGCCACGCTGTCCATACCGGGCATGATCCTGGCGGAGACTGCGTTGAGTTGGCTGGGGCTGGGCCTGCGTCCGCCGTTGACCAGTTGGGGCGTGCTGCTGCAGGAGGTTTCCAGCGTGCGTGCGATTCGCTTCGCACCCTGGCTGCTGATTCCGATTCCGTTTATCGTTACGGCAATTCTGGGCTTCAACATGCTGGGCGACGGCCTGCGCGATGCCCTCGATCCCTACAGCGGACAAGCATAATGGCTGGTGACAACGTTTTGGAAGTGCAGAATCTTCACGTCTATTTTACAGTGCGCCAGGGCACCGTCCACGCGGTCAACGGCGTCAGCTTTGCCGTGCCCCGGGGCAAGACACTGGGTATCATCGGTGAAAGCGGTTCGGGAAAGTCGGTCACTGCGCGCGCGATCTTGCGCTTGCTCTCCAGGAACGGCCGGATTGCAGACGGTACGATTCGCTTTTTCCAAGAGGCGCAAGACGGCGCCATCGATATGACGGATATCACCCAGCTCTCTGCCAAGAGTCGCCAAATGCGCCAATTGCGCGGTGGCGCAATCGGTATGATTTTCCAGGAGCCCATGAGTTCTCTCACCCCCGTCTACACGGCAGGTACGCCCATTAGCGAAGCGGTACGCCTCCATCTGACCCCCTTGCGCCGTCTCTCCAACCAAATGGAGCAGAATCTCCGGCGGACCCGGGGCGTCGACAAGCAGGAGGCGCGTGCAATCGCCATCGAACTGCTCGACCGGGTTGGCATCCCCCAAGCCGAGCGACGGGTCGACAGCTATCCCCATCAACTCAGCGGCGGCCAGCGTCAGCGGGTGATGATTGCCGTGGCCCTCTCCTGCAACCCGAGTCTGCTCATTGCCGACGAGCCCACCACGGCGTTGGACGTCACGACCCAGGCCCAGATCAACGATCTGATGCGCAGCCTCCAGGACGAATTCGGGATGTCGATCATCTACATTACGCATGATCTGGGCGTGATTGCTGAAGTGGCAGATGAAGTGGCGGTCATGTATCTGGGGCGCATCGTCGAGCGGGCGGATGTGGCGACCATTTTTCGCGCCCCCAAGCATCCCTATACCCGGGCGCTGCTCCACTCGATTCCCCGGATTGGCCAAGGACAGCAGGTCCGGCTCGCGACGATCGAGGGCGTGGTGCCCAGCCCCTTCGAGATTCCCTTCGGTTGCCCTTTCAGCGATCGCTGCACGGACTTTCAGGCGGGCGTTTGCGACCGGGCTGTGCCGGCGCTGCAGGATGTCGGCGCTCAGCAGTCCGTGGCCTGCTATCTTCATCACACCACGCCGGAGGTCGCCCATGAGCCGGCATGACGCCGGGCTTGACGCCGACACGCTCTTTTCGGTGCGCAGCCTGAAGAAATACTTTCCCATCCAGCGCGGGTTGCTGCGCCGCACGGTCGGCTATGTCAAGGCTGTGGATGACGTGAGCTTTTTCATCCGCCGTGGCGAGACGCTCGGTCTTGTGGGCGAGTCGGGCTGCGGCAAGACCACGGCCAGTCGCACGGCGCTGCGTCTCTATGAGCCAACAGACGGCCAGGTGTTGTTTCGCAGCGCATCCTTGGCACAGGGCGAGGCAAACGCCATCGTCGATCTGGCAACCTTGAAGCCCGATCGGCTCAAAGCAATCCGTCGGGAGATCGGCATGGTCTTTCAAGATCCGATCAACTCGCTCAATCCGCGCATGAGCGTCGGTGATATTGTTCGCGAGCCGCTGCGCGCCCACAACCTGGATCGGGGGCGCCAGACGGATGATGAGGTGATCGCGCTGCTTGAGTCCGTCGGCCTGCGGGCCGAGCACATGAGCCGTTATCCCCATGAGTTTTCTGGCGGTCAGCGCCAGCGGATTGGCATCGCCCGGGCTTTGGCCCTGCGGCCCTCCATGCTCGTTCTCGACGAACCCGTCTCTGCGCTGGACGTGTCGATCCAGGCGCAGACCCTGAACCTGCTGAGCGATCTGCAAGAGGAATTTGGCCTAACCTATCTGTTTGTGGCCCACGACTTGAGCGTCGTAGAGCACATCTCGGATCGGGTGGCCGTCATGTACGTGGGCAAATTGGTCGAGAGCGGGCCTGTGGATGAACTCTACCGGCAGCCGCGCCATCCCTACACCGAAGCCTTACTGGCGGCTGTGCCGGTGCCTGAACCGCAGAAAAAGACGGCGCGCACGCCCCTTCAAGGGCACGTACCCGACCCGGCCAATCCGCCCCGGGGGTGCGCCTTCCACCCGCGTTGCCCCTACGCCCGGGACCGTTGTAAGAACGAAACGCCTTCCCTCCGTGAAGTGCAGCCCGAACGTTTCGTTGCCTGCCACTTCGCCGAAGAACTGGACTTGAAAGGAATTTGAGCGCATGACCCGCAAACCGACCGTGACCATCATTGGCGCGGCCAGCACAACCTTTGGCCCCAAGGTGTTGCGCGACATCCGCAATCATCCTGCCATCGGCGGCAGCACTTTTCATTTCGTCGACATCAATGCGGAACGCCTGGCGATCTATGACAGACTGACTCGGCGCTTCAATGACTATCTCGAGACGCCCATCACGATTCGATCTTCCACCGATCGCCGTGAATTGCTGCCCGGCAGCGACTACGTGGTCATCTCGGTCGACACGGGCCATTACAACACATGGAGACAGGATTTTGAGACGCCGGTCGCTTTCGGCATCCGGCAAATCTACGGCGAACTGGGCGGTCCGGGCGGCCTCTTCCATGCCCTGCGTCAGATTCCGCTTCACCTGGAGATTGGGGCCGACATCGCAGCCCTTTGTCCTGACGCCAAAGTTCTGGTCGTTTCCAATCCGCTCAATCGTATCTGCCTGGCCCTGGAACGGCACAGCGACGTCGGCCAACTGATCGGCCTCTGTCACGGCGTCGAAATGGCGCTCTATCTCTATCTGGACGACGTTCTGGGCATTGCGGGCGACGACATGGAGGCAGTCGCCGCCGGCGTCAATCATTTCACCTGGATTCTCGATCTGCGGCGCAAGTCGACCGGTGAGGATCTCTATCCGCACATGCGCGAAGCGCTCGCCCGGGAGCAGAACGAGCGGCAGAGACTGTCGCGCAAGCTGCTGGAGGTCTTTGGCTATTTCCCCGGGACGCTCGATACCCACGTCGGCGAGTATATTCCCTATGCCTACGAGTTCGGTATGCATGGTCTAAATTTCGATGCCTACCTGACTCAGGAGCGGAATCGTTGGCGCTACCTCCAGAAACTGGCCGAGAACGGGGCGGATTGGGACCAATACGAAGCGGCTTACGGGGATCAGTCGGCACTGTCGGAAGAACTGCGGCTGGATGAGTTCTTCGCGCCGCGCAGTTGGGCCGATACATTGGTGATCCCACTGATCGATGCGCAAATCACCAACCGCCGCCTCCACATGCCGGCTCTGAATCTTCTGAATTGCGGCGCCATCGACAATCTGCCGACCGATATCTTTGTGGAGACGCCCGGCCTGGTGGATTCCTCCGGCATCTACCCGGTCCGCATGGGCCCTCTGCCCCATCCTCTTGCGGCCATGATTCGCCGGGACATCGACCAGATGGAGATGATCGTCGAGGCTGCAGTTTCTGGCGACCGCAGACTCGTCCTCCAAGCCATGCTGCTCGATCCGGTGGTCGATCATGTGGGCAATGCGGAACGCCTGCTGGACGAAATGCTGCGGATCAACCAACCATATTTACCGCAGTTTGAGTAAGGGAAGCCGCTGGTTGTTGCTGGCCTGCGAATCGAGAGATGTGAAGAGTGGGAGACAGGCAAATTGGGCGAGATACAGCAGTCCACGATCCATTGACTGCGGTGCTGTGCATCTTTGCTCATCCGGACGATGAACTCTATACCGCGGGGCTGCTGGCCCACCTGGTCACTCACGGCGTCGCGGTGCATCTGCTTTGCATGACCCGGGGAGAGAATGGGGCGCCCGGCATGCCGCGCATTCCCGCCGATGCGAATTTGGGTGAGATTCGCACCCGGGAAATGGCCTGCGCGGCCCGGGCCTTGGGTGCGGCCGGCCTGGATTTCTTGGATTACGTGGATCGCCTGGACGAAGACGGGGGCATGACTGAGCCGGCCCATGCGCCTCAGCAACTGCAGGCGGAACTCCGGGCCCACATGGATCGGGTCGCGCCGCAGCTCGTGTTGACTCATGGCAGCGGCGGTGAATACGGGCATCCCGCCCACAAACTGCTGCACAGGATGGTGAAGCGGACCATCATGCGACAAGAGAGCGGCGGTCCGCTCCTGTACAGCTTTCAGGCCGATTTTCCCGGTCACCCATTTCCGGATGAGGTGAATGCGGGCGAACAGGCGCACATCGTGGTCGACGTCAGCCGCTATCAGGAGAGCCATGTCCTGCCCATGCTCGAATGTCATTGGACCCAAGCATCGTGGTGGGCCTATCTGAAGAGCGAGAAGTTGCAGCGGCCGGTGACGATTGCCGAAGCATGGCGCCGGCGGCCGCTGGAGGGTCTACACCGCCACGTACCGCCGCCGGCGGCCCAACCCACCGGTCGAGATGTGCTGGCAGATTGGCTGAACCGGCATCCATGACGACCGGCGCACTGGTGATGAGCTATGCTGATTAGCGAAACGTATTACCAAGGGCAGTATGCCTACCATCTTCAGACCTTG